>QMMV01000199.1 GCA_003647435.1 Deltaproteobacteria bacterium
ATCATTCAAGGATTGACGGAATTTCTTCCTATCAGCAGTTCAGGGCACCTTGTTCTTTTTCAATATCTCTTTGGTATAAAAGAGCCAGAAATTTTTTTTGATGTTGCGGTGCACATGGGGACCCTGATGGCGGTATGCATATTTTTTTCCAGAGAGCTTAAGGGGATTGCCCGGGTGCTTTTCTCCGTTTCTACATGGTCTGGTGGAGACGAAAATTTCTGGCAACCCTTTATCAAAAAGCCGGAAATGAGGTTGTTAACCTTGATCATTGTGGGAACAATTCCCACCGGGGTGATTGGTTTGGCATTTCGGTCCGCGGCTGATACGATCTTTTCTTCGGTGCGCCTTGTTGGAGGCATGCTTCTGGTTACCGGTCTTATACTCTGGTTTACACGAGGGTTGAAAAAAGGGGGGCGTAACACGGGCGAGATGACCCTTTGGGATGGTCTTACGGTTGGTTTGATGCAGGGAGTGGCCGTCTTGCCAGGAATTTCTCGTAGCGGGGCCACCATCGGGATCGCTCTGTTGAGGGGATTGGATCGTGAAGCTGCCGCCTGCTATTCCTTTCTCCTGTCTATTCCTGCAATCCTGGGAGCCATGACATTGGAGTTGTACCAGGCAAGAGGCTCGGTTTCACCCGCCATGGCGCCAGTATTGTTAGGGGCCTGTGCGGCTGGATTGGTCGGCTATGGTGCTCTCAAGGTCCTGGTACACATTCTAAAGAAAGGGGAGCTTTACGTATTTGCTCCTTACTGCTGGCTGGTGGGAGCGATAGCAATCGGATGGTCATTTTTGTGGGGTTGCTGAGAAACATGGAAGAATCTCGGTAAATAACTAAACAGGAGGTGTTATGAATCCTCAAATTTTCAGGGAATATGATATCAGGGGTATTGTGGGCACGGACATTACTGAAGAAGATGTCGTCTTGATCGGGAAGGGTTTTGGGACCTATCTCCAGTCTGAAAACCGCTCTCGGGTTTCGGTCGGGCGGGACTGCCGCTTGAGTTCTGACCGCTTTGGTGAGCTATTAATAGAAGGTCTCCTTGCAACGGGCTGCGATGTGGTGGACATCGGGGTGTGCCCGACCCCGGTTTTTTACTTTTCTGTCGGGCACCTGAAAACGGACGGCGGTGTTATGATTACAGCAAGTCATAATCCCCCGGAGTATAATGGCTTTAAGCTTTGCAGCGGCCATGATACCCTCTTTGGCAGCTATATTCAAAGAGTGCGCAGGATCATAGATGACGGTAATTTTGCCGAGGGGAGCGGAAAGTTGGAGACCGCGGATGTGGTGGGAGCCTACAGAAAATTCTTGCAGGACAATATCTCCGTTCAAAGACCGCTGCAGGTTGGTATCGATGCCGGTAATGGGACAGCAGGCGTGGTGGCGGTTCCCGTGATAAGAAGCCTGGGCTGCGAGGTATTTGGTCTTTGTTGTGAGATGGACGGCAGGTTTCCCAACCACGAGCCTGATCCAACGGTTCTTAAAAACATGCAGGACCTTATTGCGTTAGTTCGCCAGAAAGAGCTCGATGTTGGCTTCGGCTATGACGGCGATGGAGACAGGATCGGGGTTGTGGACAAAAATGGTGACATTGTTTGGGGTGACCAGCTCATGATTGTGTATGCAAGAGAGATCCTGTCACGTAAACCGGGGGCTACTTTTATTGCAGAGGTGAAATGTTCGCAAACTCTTTATGATGATATCGACAAACACGGGGGAAAGGCGATTATGTGGAAGACCGGCCACTCCCTGATCAAGCAGAAGATGAAAGAAGTGGGGGCTGAGCTGGCTGGCGAGATGAGCGGGCATATGTTTTTTGCTGATAGATACCTCGGGTATGATGATGCAATTTATGCCTCATGTCGACTTCTGGAGATCCTTGCAGCTACAGGGAAGACGATTTCTCAACTTTTAAGTGATGTACCAAAGACTTACACTACTCCGGAGATCCGTGTTCCGTGTCCTGATGAGGTGAAGTTCGACCTCGTCAAGGAGGTGACCGATTACTTTCGTCGGCGTAATAAGGTTATAGATATAGATGGAGTTCGCATCCCTTATGAGGACGGCTGGGGACTCGTTCGGGCTTCCAATACACAGCCGGCGCTGGTTCTGCGATTCGAAGCCCTTTCAGAGAAGCGGTTATCGGAGATTCGATCAAACGTAGAATCTGTACTGGCGAAACTAAGGGAAAAACATAAGGGGGGGCGTACTTAGCTTTACTTTACCCTACAATTTGTCTGCCATGGTGCTTTGTCTTTAGTAAGGAGTATCCTCCGCGCAGACCCGGAGTGGGCCAGGGTCGAATGGTCGTACCGGAAATTGTTCTGACTCAGGTCGATTCGGCATTGCATAATGAATGCTCATTTTTCAAAAATCTTCTTGACTTTTCAAAAGGTTATTATGTATTAATTGCAAAGAGTGAGTTAGGCATTTTGTAAAGTCCGCAAAAAACATGACACAGCTCAATGGAGGGAGGCATGAACAAGTCGAGTCTCGTACATGCTTTGCAGAGGGAGGCTAACATCAGTAAGACTAAAGCCGAGGACATAATCAATATCTTTTTCGGTGCGATGTCCGATGCCTTAGCCAGGAGTGAAAGGGTTGAAATCCGCGGCTTTTGCAGCATTTTCGTAAAGGACTACAAGAAATATGTGGGAAGAAATCCTAAGACGGGGGCTCCGGTTGAGATAGCACCGAAAAAGCTTCCCTTTTTCAAGTGCGGCAAAGAACTGAAAGAACGTGTCGATTTTTCACCATCCGATTTTTCAAAAACTTAGATATCTTACTAAGAGGGAAACATGAAAAAGAAGCAAAAACCTTCCCGCGTTGAAACCATTGTCGAATTTCTGGTTGAGCGGTTTAAGATTCCGACGAGAACCGAATTTGAGAATCTGATTAGAAAGACAGAAGAATCTCTTCAGCGGTTAAAGCTACCGACAATGACGGAATTCAATCAGTTGGTCAAGAGGGTAGAAGAGTTGGAGAAGGTAGCTAAGGTCCGAAAAGAGGTAGCAAAAAAAGTCTCAAGGCCTGTCAAACCCAAGAAAATAGCTAAGAAAAAAACCGGGGTTGCTCGTGTAACAGATTTGGATAGGGTATTTAAGGTTGTGAAAGAGTATCCTAATGGTGTCAATGTGGGTACCCTCAAGGCCGAGACCGGGTTTGAAGACAAGAAGGTTCGCAATATTGTTTTCAGATTAGGCAAGCAGGGTAAAATTGAGAGAGTTGGCCGTGGCATCTATAAGCCAAAAGAATAAATCCTGCATGTATGGTACCTGCTGGATATACCGTGTGATTTTTCCTCACTTGCCCCACCTTCTCTCCCACGCTGAACGTTCGGTTCCATTCCGGAGGCGCTTTATATTGTCGGCATGACGAACAAAGATGAGCGCCGTCATAATGAGGGCACAGCCCGTTATGACTACGGAGTGTGTAGCAAACCAGGTGGCTGCAGGCAGTATGGTTGCTGCTGAGAGAGAACCCGCTGATGAATAGCCCGAGAAGCAAAGAACCATTACATAAACGAGAGCACATACCACGAAAGCATACGGCGATATTACCATAAAACAACCTGCCGCGGTTGCCACCCCTTTTCCACCCTTGAAATGGAAAAAGATAGGAAAAAGATGGCCCAAAAAGGCCAGAAGGGCTACCAAGCAGACCAATATCTCACTTTTTCCGCCAGGGGGGTGGAGCCGGTACACAGCAAACAGGACAGGCAAAGCCCCTTTTAAGACATCTCCTGCAAGGGTCATTATCCCAAGCCTTTTCCCGGCAACGCAGAAGACGTTGAAAGCGCCTATATTTCCGCTGCCTTCCTTTGTCACATCCACATCGGAAAATAGACGGGTTAAAACCACACCGCAGGGTATGGAACCTACCAGATAGGCACACGCCAGCAAGGCGATTATCTCAAGGTTCATGATCGTCGAAGTCTGCTGCCATGTAATTGTTCAACAAATTGCGAGACCACGAGTTATTGAGCAACTGCCTTGCTGCTTTTCCCGGGAACAGATTTGTTGATTTTGGTCTTGCACTGGGCGATGTATCGCACTGCCTTATAGTGAACGCCCAGGTCCGGGTAAGACTTGAGGATTGTTTTGAAGCGCTCAAGGGCTGCTTTATAATGTTTGCTCTTATAGTAAAACATTCCGACATAAAATTCATGCTCTGCCAGATTCTTGTTGCAGACCGCAATATGGTCTTTGGCCTTTTTTGCATAAGAGGTTTGGGGATAATTGCGAATCAATCTTTGAAAAGTCCGGATTGCCTCCCGGGCCATTGTCTGGTCCCGGTCAATGCCCTGGATGCGGTTAAAATAGCAACGCCCTATTTGATAAACCACGTATGGAACCGCCTCGTTTTTTGGATGAAGGTTTTCGAATTGCTCATAGGCAGAGATGGCTTCCTCATACTCCTTACGCTTGTAATGGGCATCACCGAGTTTGAGTTCTGCCAGGATGGTATATCGACTGAAAGGATACCAGTCCCTTAGTTTCTCGAAGGATTCAATCGCCTTTAAGTAATTCTTTTTTCCATAAGCCTCCATTCCTTCTTCTGTGAGCTCGCGGGCAGTTTTGCCTTCTTTCGATTTAAACCAGGCACAGCCGGCAAGTTGTATCATAGCGAAGACAATGATAGCGAGATAAAGTGATTTTTTCGGGTTCATATAAACCTCGTAAGAATTTAGATTTTTGGTATCAGTTTAGCTTTTTGAAAATATTATTGCGGACAGGCTATCCGATTGGAGACCGTCTCAAACTCGAGCCCCTGCCTGCCGGCAGGCAGGTAACTGAGCGTAAAGAAAAAACAGCGCTTAGAAGTTCAAATAACATCCATTCGCTCACAATATCAGTTATCG
>QMMV01000200.1 GCA_003647435.1 Deltaproteobacteria bacterium
TACAGATGAGAACGGTGTGGCAAATTTTGACCTGGTCTATTTAAAGGCATCTTCGTGCTGGATTGAAACGGAGATCAAAGCAAGTACGTTGGTATACGGAACGGAGACAATCTCGACGTTAACCTTTGTTTTGCCTTATAAAGAGGGTGAAGAGTGTAGTTTACAAGATTCTCCCTACAATCCCTAAATGGCAAAATTATAGTTTGCAGCTTGGACATTACCGAGAACTTACTTCGCTTCGCTCACAATTGGAATACTCGAATACTGAAACAATGGACACGTAGTGAAGCGTGCGCTCATAATGGGCACCAAAGGATTTTTATTTTTCCCATCATTCCCTGATCGAGATTGGAACAGCGCCAATAAATAGCTATAATCTCAATGGTTAATAGAAATCCCGAGACATTTATTTACTGGTAGAACTTATGATTTTTAGACCAAACTCACTGTTTCTTCCTGCCCTATTTATCCTCCTGGTGCAGCCCTTACTCTGCCTCGCACAGGAGGGGGGAAAAACCCTTGAGGTGGAATCGGGATACTATTACAGGGTGGAGAAGGGGGACACCCTGTGGGGCATTTGTGAGCGTTTTTACGATTCCCCGTGGGTGTGGCCTGATATATGGGAAAAAAATCCCAATATCGCAAACCCCCACTGGATCTATCCCGGGCAGCGTATCCGAATTTTCAGCCGCAAGGCAGTAAAACCATTGCCGGGCATTCGGCCAAAACCCCAGGCGGCTGCCGTGGGGCCACCATCGCCCCACTACATGTACCCCGCCATCGACAGCATCGGTTTTATAAGAAAGGAGCCGGTTTCCCCCTGCGGTTCTATCTTCAAGGTAAAAGAAAACAAGATAATGGTAAGCAAGGGAGACCTGGTCTATGTCCGGCCGCTTGCTAAGTCCACTTTTCGGAAAGGAGATCTCTTTACCATATTCCGCATCCTGAAGCTTCCGGGAAAGCGGGAAAAGCTTGGTGTTCAACACTTTATACTCGGTATCGCCCGGATCCGTGAGGTCGGGTCGAAGTTTGCCGTGGCAGAGATTGTTCGCTCGTTTCGAGACATCGGGTCAGGCGATTTCCTAATGCCTTACAAGGCGCGATCGCCCAGGATTGTGCTTGCAAAAAGTAAAGAGGGTATCGATGGCAAGATCATCTCTTCCGAAGAGCACAGCAGCATTTTTGCCGCCAACGATATCGTCTTTCTTGATAAGGGGATGAAAGACGGTGTAAAGGCAGGCCAGTCATATACTGTCTATTATCAGGAAAAGCAAGCGGCACCTCGCGGACAAAAACCCCTTCTTCTCTCGCCGGTAGATTACGGGACGATTCTCGTCCTGCGTGCGGAAAAGACCACTTCCACCGCCATTATCACCAGAGCGAAGAAGGCCATCCAGCCGGGGGCAAAAATCCGTACCGTTGAGAGTGAGCTAAAGTGAGCTAATAACTATTTTCAAAAATCGTATCAGTTTAGATCGTTGAAAATATCATTGCGGACAGGCCTATCCGTTCCGTATGTCTGTTTTTTAAAAGAGCTAAAGTGTTACATACATATAAGTATTTTCAAAAATCTAAACTGATACTATTCTCCGAGTTTTCTAATTTCACTCAGTGCCCTGTCTGCAAGGTTAGAACCGGGCACCAGTTCAGCAACCTTCCCGAAGGCGGAAATGGCCTTCTGCTTTTTGCGTTGCCTGGCATAGGAGCGCCCGAGATCAAAGTAGGCACCGGCAAAGTCAGGAGCATAGCGGACGGCCTTTTCCAACGCAGAGACGGCCTCCCTGTAGTCACCCATTGCCAGATACGTCAAGCCCAATCCTCGGTATGCCGTTGGAAAGCGGGGGTCAACATCAAGGGCTTTCCGGTAATAGTCGATTGACTTTTTATAATCCCCTTTACCCCGATATGCTTCACCGAGATTATTCAGGGCAAACTGCGGTGTTGCATACAGCAAATTGTCAAGGGCACGATTAAAGCACGCTATTGCACTATCCCACTCCTTCAATCTCAGATAAACAGCTCCCATGTTGTTTTGTGCTTCTGAATAGTCCGGTTTCAATTTGACAGCTTTTTTAAAGTGGGCGATCGCCAGGCGATATTCGCCTTTGGCGAAATAGGCAAGCCCAAGGTCATTTTGCAGAAAGTGATCCTGGTCGTAGAGCTTTTCTGCCTTCAAGAACACACCAAGCGCTGCTGTAACATTTCCGTCAGCGAGATAACTTTCACCAAGTTGCCTGGAGACCCGTGCCTCCCTTTTGCGTTCAGTCAGGCTGGTCGCGCATGAGACCGGAAGCATACACAGAGATAAACAGAGCATAAAAGCTGTGGCTCGTTTCAACACAAGAAATCCTCCTTTAAGATGCTTCCTGTATTTCCAATACCTTGACTCCCCTTTCGCTGAGGAATCCGCACAGCCGTGGGTCTACCGGCATCCAGCTCAAAAAGATGCTCGCTCTGTCAGGATCAGAAACAAGAAAACCTTTAATGGTGACGGAGATGCTTTTTGCCACGTGGCGGTTTGCAGCAAAAAGGGTCGGGTTTTCATTAAAAGAGACTCCAAGGATATTTAAAATCTTGTGAACGATGGCAAGGGATCCTTCCCCCGGTCGGATGGAGACAAGCTTCAATCCACTTGCTTCAATCGCGGATTTTGCTTCACCATAGAAGTTCCCGAAATCAACTACCACGTTTACACCATTATCTGCATGGAGCAGATTGGTCATGGTCCTGACCTCAAAGCCCGCATACTGAAAAGATAGCGGGACATGCCGGTCGTAGGGATATCCCATTGCCTGTACAAGTCTGGATACAAATCCTTCTTGATCTGAAACTCCCGCCTTCCATAACAGAGACTCCGCCGGTGCCGTTTTCTGCATATTGACTCTTTTATTTCCACCGGTGCCTGCAGGGAGTATGTCGGAGACGATGATATTCTTTTCAGCCAGATAGGCTTGTAACATGGGCGAAGTGCGGTCTGAAGGATTATCAATCAACGTGATGCAATAATACCTTGCTGGGCAGTCAGGACAATCCTTTTGTTCAAAAATCCAATCCCCGCGAAGTGTGACCTGCACACCATCGTCAAACGCCGGTAGCTTCAGAACATGTCGGGCTTTGTTGCCGGAAATAGCATCAAAAATCTTCCCGAGCATTGTTCTGGCGGAATCTTTGGGATCTATCTGAATGATGCTAAGCGGCTTCCAGAAGGAACGTATCACCTTTTCGGCGCCCTGTTCAAGATGTCTTCCTGTATCTAATATAAGATGCCGGCCGTCATCTGACTCTATCACCGGAAATGCCGCAAGATCCAACTTAATGTCCTGTTTCTGTTCGACAGGAAAATAACATATCCCCGAATCGAGAAGCCTTGCCCCAAATTTTGCCAGGCTTCCGGAGAGCATGCCGAGTGCTCCACTGAGACGTTGCTCCGATGGCAATATACCCTTCCTGGCCGCCGAGCCCGCAGAAGCAGTTTGTGTGCCCCCGAAATCTCCATCTGCCTTTGATTTTCGACTGACTAAATTCTCAGACGGATCAATAGATAGAGGGCCTCTCGGAAAAAGTCCTTGAGAGGCAAGCTCGGGGATGCGAATATTCTGTCCCGGATAGATCCGGTTCACATTCTTGATGTGAGGGTTGAGGCGCCTTAACGTCTGAAAATACTCTTCTGGAATCTGGTTTATAGACAGACCAAGATGTCGGGTAACGATTTTTGACAGACAGTCACCTCGATGCACTTTATAATTACTGTAAAGTACATCAGGTATGATCGGAACTGTGACATAGCGACGGCGGTTGCTATCTGCTTTCCCCTTGGCTGTTATTTGCTTTAGCGGGATTAAGATCCTTTGCCCGGGATATATCTTGTTCACGTCTTTTATATGGGAATTAAACCGTTTCAGGATGGAAACAAATTTTGGAAAATTGCTTTCGGCAATAGCCCCTTTGCGCCGGAGTATTTCCCAGATATGATCACCTCGGTGCACGCGATACGGCTCGCAAACGATATCGGTGCTGCCGTACCTTTTTATTGTATATACTTTATACGGCCTTGATGCCCATACAGGCAGGGCAGATAAAGTTAGTGCTATAGCAATCAGAACAACCTTTGTCAGGTGCATAGCCCGGGTCCCATGGACGGTCAGGTTGTAAACTTGCCGTGTGGCCAAACAGTCGAGTCGTCGATGCGTTTTATCAGCCCGATGGTGAGTGTGCAAGTATCTTATCAGTAAATCGGGGAAAGCGTTTTGTTCCCCACTTTTCTGGATTGCGGCTACGCCTCGAGAAGAGTAGCCGCTTTCGCGGGAACGACAGCCCTTGTGCACTCTGGATTATTTCGTGATTCCGGCGTATGTGGATAGTGAGGGGTATACGCTATCCAGAGGGCAGCCCACCAACTTATCCAGTTTTACCTATGTTATTTAACACAGGAATGACCTGTGGAAAAGGGAAAAGTCCGTAGGGGGAATTCATGAATCACCCCTACGGACGGAATGACATACCCCGTTAAATAGGGTTCCCTCCGGGAAATTTAACGGGGCAGGCAGCCAACACCAGTGGGCAAATCCCAAACTGTTTGAGGCCGTGAGGCCCTGTTTTTTGGGATTTAGCGAGCAAACCCATGGATGGGTCAAAAAGTTCATACAAAGGAGCGGGAAAGGGGTTGTGCAAAGGTCTCGAAGAAAGACCGGAATCAGTTGCAATATCTCGCTATTCGAATACTCCGGTATTTCAATTGTGAGCGGAGCGCACTAAATCCCGTTGCAGGATTACTGATGGATTATTTTTCTGGCGTGGATCTTTACTCGCCTGTTATAATCGGCTATCTTTCTA
>QMMV01000201.1 GCA_003647435.1 Deltaproteobacteria bacterium
CTGTTCTTTCTTAACGCTCGCTAACGCTCTCAGACAGTGAGACAGCCTATACCGGATTGCCCGTATGCGATAATATTTTCAAAAGGCTAAAATGATACAAAACGTTTTAGACCAAGCGAAAAGGGATTTGGGCAACAGGCCGTAAAGGATAAACACTGTTCTTTCTTTACGCTCACTTAGATGCGAGTTTTACACGAGTTGAAATTTGATTGCCCTCGAAGCCGGCATTTTTCAAGAAACTAAATTGTTGCCATTTTTCTATGTCAGAGCAGGCCATAAGCCGAGTTCTGTTTTCCGTATTGGTCACCCTTTACGGAACAACGATCATTCATCTAAGGGTATTGGTTGCCCAATACCTCTTGCGACCAACCCGGAAGCTCGGACGGGCCATCCTCAAACGCTTCCCTATTCGGTCTTGCTCCAGGTGGGGTTTACCAAGCTTCCCCGGTCACCCGGAGAACTGGTGCGCTCTTACCGCACCTTTTCACCCTTACCCTGCAAAACGGCACCTATGCCTATCTCACAAGGCGGTTTCTTTTCTGTGGCACTTTCCTTCGCGTCACCGCGACTCCGCGTTACGGAGCACCCTGCCCTGCGGAGCTCGGACTTTCCTCCCGCATCCAAAGACCAGGTCCAGGACACGAGCGACCGTTTAACCTGCTCTGACATATATGGTTTCGGGGTTTATAGCAAAGACCTAAGCTATTACATTCAAGTACATTTTAGAGCACCGGCTTCCAATATACAACCCATTTTATCATTTGGAGGCAGAATTGGCTTTCCAGTAAATAAAGCGTTCACAGTGAGGGCAGAACTTTAGTGAATCTCCTTTTTGCAACTCGTTGTACATCTGAGGAGGAATGTTCAGATGGCAGGCACTACAGGTGGCGTTTTCCACGCACGCAACGGCTATACCACCACTCCGCGCCTTGATCTGTTCATACCTGCCCAGCAGTTCAGGTCTTAAGGCTTTTGCAATCTTTTCCCTCTCTTTCTCCGCACGAGAAAGTTCCTCCTGTACTTCCGTTATTTCTGACTCAATCTTCTTTCTCTTGCTATCGAGGTTTTGCCGCACGGTCGACAGGTCTTTCTCTTTTTCCTTGAGATTCTGGTTCAATCTTTCCACTTCTTCCATATAAGCCAGCATCCTATCTTCGTTTTCCGCCTTTGACCTCTCGGTATCCTCAATCTCCTTCAGCAAGGCCTGATACTCCTTGTTACTTTTGATACTAAGGAGCCGAACCTTACTTTTTTTTACGTGGGCGATGTTATCTTCAACTTCAGCTTCGTACTCCCGTTGTGCCATGCGGGCCTTCTGAAGGCGCTCTTGCTCAGCTTCGAGTTTGGCCTTCATGTCCGCCACCTTGCGTTCAAGCTCCTTAATTTGCTGAGGCATTGCGGCCAGTTGCTTCCTCAACAGGTCCAACGCCTCATCTTTTTCCTGGAGTCTAACCAGCAAATTGATTTGATCCTTCACAATCACCTCCACGGATGGTTTGGTTCTCTGCCTCATATGAACCGGGTGAGGCAGCGCTAATTTTTAGAATTATATAGCAAAAATCGTAACGATTCAGGTTCTTGAACATATCACTGCATGCGGGTTTCTATTTTTTAAAAGAGCTAAAGGGTTACCAAAAATCAAATATATTGAAAGCAATCCTTTTCCTCTGTGTACGCTTCTACACAAACGGGATAGCCTTTCCCTGACACAGCTTCCTTAAGTCGCACGACAAGCCCTTGCACCATAATATGTTCAGAAGCAAAATGTCCAATATCAATCAGTGCCCGTCCCCGAGCCTCAACAATTCGTCCTTCGTGGTAACCAAGGTCCCCGCTCACATAGACCTGCGCATCCGAGTGCAAGAAGGCGTTTACAAGGCTTGCACCGCTACCGCTGCAGATTGCCACTCGCTTGATCCGCAGCCGGAGGTCGCCGGCTACCTTTAGTGTTTTCAGTTGAAAGATTTCTTTGATTTTTTGTACAAGGCTCTCAAGAGATATCTCCTGAGGTAAATCTCCTATCCGTCCCAATCCCGGCTGGCGGCTTCCACCATCTCCAGAATATGGGTGATTTGCAGGTTTTCCGTACAGAGACGCCTTCTTTTGCCTGAGGCTGAGGGGGGTTACATTCCCAAGCCCTATTTTTTGAGCCAACATGTCGCTCACCCCACCATCAGCGATGTCCAGATTAGTATGGGCACAAAAGATGGCCACTTCTTTTGCAAGAGCAAGCCCCACAATCCTTCCAGGCTCAACGTTAGGATCTACTGATGAAAGGGGGCGAAATATCAAAGGATGATGAGTTATCAAAAGATTCACGCCGTTGGCAGATCCTCTTTCCACAAGTTCAACGCTCGGATCAAGGGCAACCCAGACTTTGTTGGCGGGCCAGGACGGATGACCGAGCTGAAGACCAACGTTGTCCCATTCCTCCGTCAACGATGAAGGAGCAATTGTTTCCATAATATCAATGATGTGTCCTACGGTAATGGTCAAATTCTTTTCTCCCAAACGTGAAAAGGTGCGATTCTCGGAACCGCACCTTTTCACAGAGAAGCCGACCGGATCGGTCTTACGATCGGCTTTTTTGAATAATGCCACCAATATATTATCGGGCACTTCACAGACATATCTTCTTACATGGTGGGCCCACCTGGGTTCGAACCAGGGACCTACCGGTTATGAGCCGGTGGCTCTTCCAGCTGAGCTATGGGCCCGGAGATCGGCCAACTCCTATTCCTAAGTCTATTACAGTTTCTTGTCAAGCGGATTAAAGCCAAATTGTGCAAGCAACACAAACGCTTCACTACATATTGAGGAACCCTTTGAGCTTGCGACTCCTTGTGGGATGTCTAAGTTTTCTTAAGGCCTTTGCTTCAATCTGTCTGATCCGCTCACGGGTCACCGCAAAGTCCTTGCCGACTTCTTCGAGGGTGTGATCGGCCTTTTCTCCAATGCCAAATCGCATCCTCAGCACCTTCTCTTCACGAGGCGTCAGGGTTGCAAGAGCCTTGCGGGTTTGCTCCGCCAGATTTAGATTGATAGCAGCCTCTGAAGGTAACATAAACTTCTTATCTTCAATGAAATCTCCAAGATGGCTGTCTTCTTCTTCTCCAATAGGTGTCTCCAGAGAAATCGGCTCCTTGGCAATTTTTAACACCTTGCGTACTTTCTCGAGAGGAAACTCCATTTTCTCCGCAATTTCTTCTGGTGTGGGCTCTCGACCCAATTCCTGGACAAGGTAACGAGAAGTACGAATAAGCTTGTTGATTGTTTCAATCATATGGACAGGGATTCGAATAGTTCGAGCCTGATCGGCAATGGCTCGTGTAATAGCCTGCCGGATCCACTAAGTAGCATATGTGCTGAACTTGTAGCCTCGACGATATTCAAACTTGTCGACCGCCTTCATGAGACCGACGTTTCCTTCCTGAACCAGGTCAAGGAACTGAAGTCCGCGGTTGGTATACTTTTTCGCGATGCTCACAACTAACCTTAGATTCGCATTTACCATTTTTGCCTTGGCAACATGGGTGTTCTGCCGCCCCTTTTCAATTCGGGCCAATATTCGCCTCAGGGCTTGATGATTCATCCTGACATCGAACTCCAGTTGGTGAATAGCTTCTGTGATTCGAGTAGCCTCCTTGACAACATGTGCAAATTCGGACTTCTTCAGATTGCTTTCCTTCCAGAATCTTTCAATAAATTTCTTGTTGTCCCTGCAGCCCTCGCGCATCTGAGTCAGTGTAACACCGGCCCTGGAAGCACACCTGGCAAAGTCCTTTTCCAGTCCGTCGAGTCGAGCAATATACCCCTTGATCTCATCTACGATAGAATCGATCCATTTCGATTCCAGTCTCCAATCCTTGACATAATCAAATATCTTACGATTTCTTCTGGTGACACAGCGCCTCACTCGACGGCGCTCTTGAGGGTGCCTGGGCGGACCAAAGAGACGTTTTCGGTATGCTTCATTTTCCTGGTGAATTTTTCTTATAGAGTCAATGATGTTGCAAATTTTTTTCGTATGTTCTGATTCTTCGATATAGGTATCCGCCTCGTCTACATCTCTCAGAACGTCTCTGAGGCGTACCTTGCCCTTGCGAAGCTGCTCGCCCAGCGCGAGAATTGCCCGAACGCCAACTGTAGAGTCTACCAGTGCCTTGAGCACCTCCTGCTCCCCCGCCTCGATTTCCTTGGCGATTTCTACCTCGCCTTCGCGGGTGAGTAAAGATACCAACCCCATCTCCCGGAGATACATTTTGACAGGATCAGTAACCCGGCCGAAGGTATCAGCCGGGGGTTTCGGGGGTGTCGGGGTAACTTCGGTCGCTACTTCATTCTCCTCTTTAAGAACCGTGATTTTCTTTCCATCAATGACCTCAATATCAAGATCATCGAAGACCATCATCATTTCGTCGATCTGGTCTGAAGAAACCCCGTCATTAGGCAAAGCATCGTTGATCTCTTTATAGGTGAGATAACCCTGCTTCTTCCCTTTGGCTATGAGTTCTTTTAAATCCTCAACCTTGGACTTTTTGGCCATAGAAATCTCCTTTTTTACCGCTTCAGATCTTTTAAAAAATAGACGCAATGAGCATGCGCGATCATGTTTTCAAAGAGACCTTTGCACAACCACCCTTTTCGCTCCTCTGTATGAACTTTTTGACCCATCCATAGGCTTCCCAAAAAACAGGGCCTCACGGCCTCAAACAGTTTGGGATTTACCCACTAACGTGGGCCGTTTGCCCCGTTAAATTTCCCGAAGGGAACCCTATTTAACGGGGTGAACTTC
>QMMV01000202.1 GCA_003647435.1 Deltaproteobacteria bacterium
CCAACATTCCATTATTTCGTATGTAGAGCAGCAAAAGACTGCCTCAAGATAGCTTCTAATTTCAAAGGGTTGTAGAAATTCCGAACGTTCAATCACCTGATATGTGCTAGCCAATAAACAGCCATAAATTGTACGGATATCCGAACAGCTCCCATGAACACAAGGAAGACAACAATTCTCGTAACCCTTATTGTCTTTGTCCTGATCTACGGTTTCCTGCTGAGTTATTTTACACCTTCGTATCTCTTTTCCAGGACAACCATCACGGGCGGAGACACGCCTTCTCACTACCTGACCGCCCATTACCTTATAAACACACTCCTGCCACAGTGGAAAATCATCGGCTGGATGCCTGGCAATTATGCCGGATTCCCCTTGTTTCAATTCTATTTTCCTCTGCCGTTTCTGATAATAGCATTTGTTGAGGTTTTTCTGCCCCTCCAGATCGCGTTTAAATTAGTTACGTTGCTCGGAATATTTCTTTTGCCGCTGTGCGCATTTGGCTGCTTGAAGCTGATGCGCTTCCCGTTCCCGGCCCCTTTGGCGGGGGCGGTATTTACGCTCCCATTCCTTTTTATGGAGGCGAACTCCATGTGGGGGGGCAACATCCCGAGCACGCTTGCAGGCGAATTTGCTTACAGTATCGGCTTTGCCCTGCTTTTCCTTTATTCAGGCCTTTTCTACCGGGGAATCACGGAAAACAGGTATGCGATTCTAAACGGTATCCTGCTGTGCCTCATCGGCCTGTGTCACGGCTATACACTCCTTTTTGCTGTCTTTACCCCTGCTTTCTTCCTCTTTACCACAGATCATTTTTTGAAGAAGGCATGGTACTATTTAAAAGTAAACGCCATTGCGTTCCTCTTGTTAGGGTGGTGGATTGTCCAGCTTCTATGGTTTATGCCTTATACAACCCGCTACAGTTTCGTCTGCGTCCTTGACGGCATCTCCCAGGTCTTCCCTCCAATCCTCTGGCCGGTAATTGCCCTCGCAGCAGCGGGGGGCGTTTTCACCCTTGCTGAATACCATTCTGCAAAAGGGGGGCACTTCAAAGGCCTCCCCACTTCAGCCAAGCCTGCAGCCTATCTCTGGTTCATAGGGCTGGCGGGCGCCGTTTTTTACTTCTTGGCCTATCAGATCAACTTAGTAGACATCCGCTTCATTCCTTTCGTTCAGTTTGCACTGGTGCTGTTGGGAGCTATAGGTATCTCTCAGCTAACATATCGATTGAAGGGATTGGCAATCCTTCCGCCCTTGCTGGCAATTGTAACCATACTGCTGGTAAATACCCGGGTCAGTTATATCCCCAGGTGGATTGCATGGGACTACTCAGGGTTTGAAAACAAGCGCGTATGGCCCCGATTCCGCGCTGTCTGCGATTACCTGAAAGGAACATGCCAGGATCCGCGTGTAGCTTACGAACACGATTTGAAAAACCGCGCCGCAGGAACTGTTCGTGCCTTTGAAATGCTCCCGTATTTCTCGGGGCGTTCCACTCTGGAGGGACTCTATATCCAGTCTTCCGTGACCTCCCCCTTTGTGTTTTATCTGCAATCTGAGATTTCAGAAAAACCTTCCTGCCCGCTGTCGGATTACAACTACTCAAGACTCAATCTTCAAAGGGGACTGGAACACCTCAATCTTTTTAATGTAAGTCACCTGATCGTGGTGACAGACAAACTTCGCCAAGCACTTGCCCGATTTCCTGAAGTGGTTCGTGAGAAGGATTTTCCCCCTTATACCGTCTATCGTCTCCGGGAAAACCGCGGCCATTACGTTTCCGTGCTGAAAAACGAACCCGTACTCCTTATCACAAAAGACCGGAGGCATGAGGCGTTTCAATGGTTCCGCAAAAGCGACCTGAAAACCTTCGTTGCATTCAAGGAGAAGCTCCAGCCGGAAGATGCTATTCATTTTAAAACAGTCGTTTACCGCACCCTGCCTGAAAAGCTGCCCGCCATACCGCTTCTGCAATCTAAAGCCCCCCCTCCTGCCGGGGGAAGAGACATGCCGGCAAAGGCTATGGCAACGCCTGTAAAAGAAATTATCAGACCAGAGGAAATCATAATAGAAACCCCCCATGTCGGCCGGCCCCATCTGGTACGGGTCTCCTATCACCCGAACTGGCATGTAGAGGGTGCAGACCGTATCTATATGGCTTCCCCTTCCTTTATGCTCATTTTCCCGACGCAAAAGCACGTTCGATTGTATTTTGCCCCTTCCTTTCCAAACTATTCAGGGTATACTCTAAGTGCCCTCGGGGTCTTGATTGTTATCTGCTGTTCGCTATTCGGAGATCGGCTCGGCGCTGTGCGCTTCACTCTTCTGCCGGGATTCGGCACAGGCGTGACCGCAGAAAAAACGCCGACAGGCGGACGGGGAATTCGGGTTGCACATTGGCCTGGTTATGCAGCGGATTTTGTCCGTGCTCATCTTCTATCCCGGTTTCAGGATTCAGCCAGGAAGAAGAGATTATTGCATGCGGTTGTTATCTCCATTACAGGCACGATGGCGGTATTTATCCTGCTTGCGCGCCACGATGATGCAACAACTGTTTACAACAAAGGCCTAACTTATTATAACAAGGGCGACTACGAGGCGGCGCGGGAAACCTTTAAGAAGGGAATGGAGGAATTTCCCCGTTCGCCCATCATAGACGAGACCGCCTTTCATTACGCCGTTGCATATTTTAAGGAAAAAAGGTGGCAGGAGGCCATTGATGCCTTTGAAAAAATGATCGCGGAATATCCGGAAACCCGAAAGCTGCCGGAGGCTCTCTATCACATCGGTATCTGCAAGATCAGGCTCCACCGCAGCAAGGAAGCGGTATCGGTATTCAGAAAGCTCATAGAAGAATTCCCGGATGACCGCTGGGCGCGTTACGCAAGGGAGCGCCTGGCGGAGGTCGGACGGCAGTAAGGAGTAGGGAGAAATAATTTGATATTTGGTATCAGTTCAGATTTTTGAAAATATTAGTGCGGATAGGCCTGTCCGTTCCATATGTCTGTTTTTAAAAGAGCTAATGAGCGACGTAATGCAAGATGACAGATACCGAATGGTTCGAAATGATTAGGTATCCAGTATCGGAGAAAAGCGACAAATCACGACGAACAACGGGGAACGCTGAACGGACAACGGACGAATGACAAATATCAAACAGAACATGGTCAGTGCTCCCCGACAGAAACTGCGCCGCTACGGCTTAATCGGAATAGCAGTTCTTTTCATGGCTGCAGCAGGACTACTTGTTAATTACTATGGCTTCAGGCCACAGAATGCCGATACAGGAACTCAAGTCCTGCTCCACAGATTCAGGGTAAATCCGGTTAAGACAAAAGTTCACCTTTATTTCGCAGATCCTGGTGAGCGTTTTCTGACAGCAGAGGACAGGATGATCAGCCAGCCAGGAAGCGTTGTTGACCGGGCAAGGAGAATAGTTTCGGCCCTGATTGACGGCCCTGAAGGTCCATTGACCCCAACCGTTCCACCGGAAACGAGGCTCCTGGCCCTTTACGTGACTCAAGACGGTACTGCCTATGCCGATTTCGACAGGGCAATCACCGAAAAGCATCCCGGAGGGACTTATTCCGAGCTGCTTACCATCTTTTCGATCACAAATACACTGGCGCTAAATCTGCCGGAGATACAGGCGGTAAAGATTCTTATCGAAGGCCGTGAGGCGAAAACATTGGCCGGTCACATAGATATTCGGTTCCCATTCCGGCCAAACATGCTTATGATTAAGTAACCTTCAGGGTTCAGAGGTTAGTTGCCTTGCGCTTTTCAGTCTAACCGCGAACCGTTGAACCGTGAACCGTTGAACCAATGAAAAAGCCATCACCTGCAAACATGATGCGCAACATCGGGATCATTGCCCATATCGATGCCGGCAAGACCACCATCACAGAGCGGGTTTTGTACTACACAGGTCGCTCTCACAAGATGGGAGAGGTTCACGATGGTGAGGCGGTCATGGACTGGATGCCCGATGAGCAGGAACGCGGCATAACCATTACCTCGGCAGTAACAACCTGTTACTGGAAGGGGACCGAGATCCACATCATTGACACCCCGGGTCATGTCGACTTCACCATCGAGGTGGAACGTTCTCTCAGGGTACTGGACGGCGCAATAGGGGTATTTTGTGCAGTGGGCGGAGTGGAACCCCAATCAGAGACCGTATGGCATCAGGCGGACAAGTACAGCGTGCCCAAAATCGCCTTCGTGAACAAGCTTGACCGCCCAGGTGCAGACCTTTTTCGCACAATCAGGATGATGCGCGATCGCCTGGGAGCAAGCCCCCTCCTGATGCAAATACCTGTAGGAAGCGAGGAGTCTTTTGAGGGAGTGATTGACCTGCTTAATATGAAACAACTGGTCTGGGAAGAAGAAACCCTGGGAGCTACCTACAGGGTGACCGAAATTCGCGAAGACATGACAGACCTGGCTCGCGAGCAGAGGGACAGGCTCGTGGAAACGGTGGCCGAATTCGATGATCGGGTCATGGAGGCCTATCTGGCTGAACAACATATCGACGCCCAGCATCTGGTGCCAATTATCCGCAAGGCTACCATCGAGCTCAAACTTGTGCCCGTCTTTTGCGGGGCGGCTCTCAGAAACAAGGGTATCCAGCCCCTCCTTGACGGGATTGTTAACTTTCTTCCAAGCCCGCTCGACATTCCTCCCGTGCAGGGGGTTGACCCGGATACGAACAGCCCGAAGACGGCTCCACCGCCTGAGCGCCGTGCCCCCCTTGTCGCCCTCGTATTCAAAGTGATGATCGATCAAGGG
>QMMV01000203.1 GCA_003647435.1 Deltaproteobacteria bacterium
AAACATAAATTTTCGTATCTCTTAATCTCATTTGAACAACAAACACACGGAAGAACATCAACAAAAATCTAAACTGATCCACATTTTCAAAAATCTAAACTGATGCGAAAAAGCTAATCCTGGCCTCTCCCAGCAACAATTTTCCACGACAGATTGCCTGGAAGACTCTCCCTTTCTTTTAATTCGAAAGACACGAAGATGCTCAGGGGAAAACGGTATTGATATGAACAGAGCGGCAAGACAAATTGAAGTGAATATTGAAGATGAGATGAAACGGTCCTATCTGGATTACGCCATGAGCGTGATCATAGGCCGGGCCCTTCCTGATGTTCGTGATGGTTTAAAACCTGTTCACAGGCGGATTCTTTTTGCCATGCACGAGCTCAAGAACGACTGGAATAAGCCGTACAAAAAGTCTGCTCGCATAGTGGGCGATGTCATCGGTAAATATCACCCCCACGGTGACACGGCAGTCTACGATACCATAGTGCGTATGGCTCAGGACTTTTCTTTGCGTTACCCGCTAATCGATGGCCAGGGGAACTTCGGCTCCATAGACGGTGATGCAGCCGCTGCCATGCGGTATACCGAAATCAGGTTCTCGCGCCTGGCCCACGAAATGCTTGAAGACATAGAAAAGGAAACAGTCGATTTTGTTCCAAATTATGACGAATCTCTTGTGGAGCCTTCACTACTTCCGGCAAAGATTCCAAATTTGCTCATGAACGGATCTTCCGGGATCGCTGTTGGTATGGCAACCAATATCCCACCTCACAATCTTAGCGAAGTGGTTGATGCCACAGCGGCCCTTATAGATAATCCCGATATTTCCTGCGATGAATTGATGGAATTCCTGCCGGGTCCCGATTTTCCTACAGCGGGCATTATTTGTGGCCGAAAAGGGATTGAAAATGCCTACAGGACAGGGAAGGGTATCATCAGAATCCGTGCCCGTGTGATGATAGAAAAAAACCGCAAGACAGGACGTGAAAGTATTATTGTCAGCCAGCTCCCTTACCAGGTGAATAAGGCCCGCCTGATTGAAAAAATCTCGGAACTGGCGAAAGACAAAAAGATTGATGGTATCCAGTATGTGCGGGATGAATCCGACCGGGAAGGGATGCGTATCGTTATTGCCCTGAAGAAAGATGAAATCGCAGGCGTGATTATAAACCAGCTATATGCCTCCACACAGCTGGAATCTACCTTTGGGATAATTCTCCTTGCCATCGTTGATAGGCAGCCCCGCCTGCTCAATTTGAAGGAACTCATCGGCCACTTTATACAACATCGCAAAGAGGTTATTGCCCGCCGCACTCGGTTTGAGTTGAAAAAGGCCGAGAGCCGGGTCCATGTGCTGGAAGGCCTCAAGATTGCACTTGATCACATCGATGCTGTGATTGCCGTAATCCGATCTTCAAAGACTCCTGCTGAAGCAACGAGGCGTCTTACCACACAATTTGAGCTCACCCAAATCCAGGCCAAGGCGATTCTGGACATGCGCCTGCACCGGCTCACCGGACTTGAGCGCGACAAGATTGTGGAAGAATATGAGGAAACCATCAAGGCTATTGCCCGTTATCGGGAGATCCTGGCCAGTGAACGAGTTGTACTAAATATGATCAAGGATGAACTGATGGATTTGCGACAGCGTTACGGAGACGAGCGCCGCACTGAGATCGTCGAAGAAACCGAGAAGGTGACCATAGAAGACATGATCGTGGAAGAAGACATGGTAGTTACGATATCCCATGCGGGATATGTCAAACGAAATCCGATCTCTTTGTACAACAGCCAGCATCGCGGAGGCAAGGGTAAGAAGGGAATGGTCCTAAAGGAAGAAGATTTTGTGGACCGCCTCTTTGTAGCTTCCACACATGACACATTTATGTTTTTCACCAACCTTGGCCGAGTTCACTGGCGCAAGGTTCACGATCTCCCTCAGGCAGGCCGCCTTGCGCGAGGCAAGGCTATTGTAAATCTTCTATCCCTCGCAAAAGGGGAAAGAGTGGCCACGGTTTTTCCTGTCCGATCCTTTGAACATGGATTTAACGTCCTTATGGCCACAAAGAACGGCCTGGTGAAAAAGACAGACCTGATGGCTTACAGCAGACCAAGAGCTGGTGGAATTATTGCCCTGAATTTGGTGCCAGGAGATGAGCTTATCGATGTGCGTATCACTGACGGTACACAAAATGTCTTCTTGGGATCCTGTTACGGCAAATCGATCCGGTTTCACGAATCAAACGTGCGCCCTACAGGTCGGGCAAGCCAGGGAGTGCGCGGCATCCGCCTTGCAGACGGGGATTATCTTGTGGGCATGGAGGTGCTCACAAACGGCAAGACGCTAATGACCGTTACTGAAAACGGTTATGGCAAAAGAACCTCCATTGACGAATACCCTGTGCAAAAGCGGGGAGGTAAGGGAGTGATCACCATCAAGACCACGGAGCGAAACGGATTGGTGGTGGCCATCCTGGCAGTCACCGATGAAGATGATCTTATGCTGTTGACCGACCGCGGCAAGATTATCAGAATGCCTGTAAAGGATATTTCCGTGATTGGCAGAAACACCCAGGGAGTTCGTCTGATTACCATGGAGCCTGGAGAACGGGTGGTCGGTGCCGCCCGCCTTGCAGAAGAGGACGTGTAAAGGAGGAAAAGATATGAAGATTGGCGTTATTGGAGCAGGCGCGTGGGGCACAGCGCTCTCGAATCTCCTGGCAGGCAAGGGCCTTACAGTAGACTTGTGGGCCTTTGAGAAAGAAGTTTGCAGAGATATCATTGAAGAGCGCGAAAACAAGCTGTTTCTGCCCGGAATCAACCTTTCGGCAAACATCAGGCCGTCAAACAACCTCGATAAAGTCGCTGCAGACAAAGACCTGTTGCTCATCGTGGTGCCGTCGCATGTCTTTCGCTCTGTGGCCACTCGACTGGTTCAACATCCCACTGAAAGAACAATCATCGTCAGCGCCACAAAGGGGATAGAAAACAAGACACACTTGAGGATGTCAGGTATTCTCCATCAGCTTCTTCCGCCAAGGCTTCATGATCAGGTTGCCGTGCTGTCCGGCCCGAGCTTTGCCAGGGAGGTCGCCCAGAAAATGCCAACGGCTGTCACCGTGGCTGCCCGAAATATGCAGCTGGCCAGAACTGTCCAGATGACGTTTGCTACCGGGTATTTTAGGGTTTATACAAGTTATGATCTGGTTGGTGTGGAACTCGGCGGAGCTCTAAAGAATGTGATAGCGGTTGCAGCAGGCATTTCAGACGGCCTTGGTCTTGGATATAACACCAGGGCAGCACTTATTACGAGAGGCGCAACCGAGATTCAACGCCTCGGGATAAGGCTGGGGGCCAACCCGAAAACTTTTATGGGGTTGAGTGGTATAGGAGACCTGGTCCTTACCTGTACAGGGCCCCTGAGCCGCAACTGGACTGTCGGTAATAAGTTAGGACAGGGAATGAAGCTTGAAGAGATTCTCGCCGGCATGCGCAGCGTGGCCGAGGGTGTCAGGACGACTAAATCGGTCTACAATATGGCCAGAAAGATCGGGGTTGAGATGCCGATCACAGAAAAGGTTTACAGCATACTATATGAAGGCCTTGACCCAAGGGAGGCACTTGGAATGCTCATGAACAGGAATCTCAAACACGAACTCGACGATGAGTAAAAGGCTGGTATCAGTTTAGCTTTTTGAAAATATTATTGCGTATGTCTGTTTTTTAAAAGAGCTAAAGTGTTACAAAGGCTGAAAGGTAAAGCTTACAAGGTGGAACACGAAACAGGCAACGCACAACGGCCCACTTACAACTCACAACCGACCAATGACCGAGAGAAAGAAATCCCATAAAGGAGAAGGGCATCGGTCGAGGCTGCGGGAGAAATTCCTTTCCTCCGGCCTGGATGGCTTCCATGACTACGAGGTGATAGAATTGCTTCTCACCCTGGCGACCCCCAGGAAGGACTGCAAGGAGCAGGCTAAGGCACTTTTAAAGCGCTTCAACACATTGCAGGGCGTCATTGAAGCATCGGCGGAAGAACTGCAGGAAATAAAAGGGGTAGGGCCCAGGAATATCTTCGGCATCAAGTTTGTTTATGCCGTTGTCGAGCGCTATCTCAAGAAAAAAGTCATAAAAAAAGATCCCATCCGATCTTCAACAGAGCTTTTCAACTACCTTTACCATACGCTTCGAGACAAGAAGAAGGAAATATTTAAGGTCGTCTTCCTTGACGCACAAAACAGGATCATTGCCATAGATGACCTTTTTGAAGGGACTCTGACAGCAAGCGCGGTATATCCGAGAGAAATAGTGCAGGCAGCCCTCGGGCATCATGCTGCAGGCCTTTTCCTGGTGCATAACCACCCCTCAGGTGAGCCAAAGGCGTCTCACGAAGACAAAGTGATTACACGCAAGGTAATCCATGCCTGCCGCGTCATGGGCATTACGGTGCACGAACACCTGATTATCGGAGACAATACCTATTTTAGTTTTGCGGACCACGGCTACATCGCCGAGATGAACCGCGAGTACGAGGCGCAAGGTTTGTGATTGCAGATTTTCAGCTCTTCGGCAGTCACTTCAGCTACGAACTCAATTGGAAAACGATTAAAATCTCGTATCAGCTTAGCTTTTTGAAAATATTATTGCGTACAAGACAGCCGATTGGAGACCGTCTCAAACTCGAGCCTAACTGAGCGTAAAGAAAAAACAGCGCTTAGAAGTTCAAATAACATCAATTCGCTAACAATATCAGTTATCGTCAAGGGTGAATATCCAGGAT
>QMMV01000204.1 GCA_003647435.1 Deltaproteobacteria bacterium
ATTCCGCTATAGATTATGCGAGCTTAGGAGCCAGCTACCGGGAAAAAGGAGAGGCCGGCAAGGCTATTGCCATGTATGAAAAGGCCTTGACGCTGGACCCGGCTATGAGCTCTGCGCTCGAGAACCTTAGAAAACTGAAAAAAAGTAACGCATGAGTCAAGAAACACTTTCTTCTCTGGAAGATAACCTTTGTTATCGCTTTAAAGATATTGCCCTCCTTCGTCAGGCTCTTCAGCATAGATCTTATGTTAACGAGCAACGCGATCTTGCGTTGAAGGACAACGAACGTCTTGAATTTTTGGGTGATGCTGTCCTTGAGCTTGTGATCAGCCATATTTTGATGAAGCAGTTTCCAGAGAGCGCCGAAGGGGAGCTCACAAGGATGAGAGCCACCATAGTTAACGAATCGCGATTGGCTGCAGTGGCACAGAGACTGAATCTTGGGCAGTATCTTCTTCTGGGAAGAGGAGAGGCTCTGGCTCATGGAGAGAAAAAAAAGTCGATTCTTGCCGATACCCTTGAAGCAGTAATTGCCGCCGTATACATGGATGGGGGACTTGAGCCTGTTTTTGAGGTAATTAAACGGCAGTTTTCCGAACTTCTTTCACAGGTTAAGGAAAAACTTACAGAGGAAGACTTCAAAAGCCAGCTCCAGGAGCTTGTCCAGGCTCGATTCAAAGTGGTGCCACATTACGAAGTAGTGGCGGAAAGAGGACCTGATCACAATAAGACCTTCGAGGTTTGTCTGAAGATCGGTGAATTTTTGACAACCCACGGCACAGGAAAGAGCAAAAAAACAGCAGAGCAAGCAGCCGCACAGCTTGCCCTTGAAAAGCTCAAGCAAGAAGGAAAATAGCCGGGAGTACTCTTGGGGCAAAAATGAAATTCAAACCTTTCATTATTCCGCTCTTTATTCCTCATATAGGCTGTCCACACAGGTGTGTCTTCTGCAACCAGACCTCTATTACAGGTCACAAGGGTGGGGCCCCTTCGCCGGAAGAGGTCAGGAATGCAATATCGAGATTTCTCGGCATCAAGCACCGGCGTCGGCACCCTGTCGAGGTTGCTTTCTACGGGGGCACTTTTCTTGGCCTCTCACGATCCTACAGAGATTCCCTTCTGGATGCAGTCCAGGGTTTTGTTGAGGAGGGCGAGGTGGATAGCATTCGGTTTTCCACGCGGCCCGATACAATCAGTGATGACAGCCTCATGGAGCTATCGCCCTATGCGGTTCGGGTGATTGAGGTGGGGGCTCAGTCTACGAATGAAAGTGTCCTTGCTCTCAGCCGGCGCGGCCATACAGCGGAAGATACCAGAAAAGCGGTGAATATCCTGAAAAGCCACAAGTTCCGTGTGGGGATCCAGATCATGCCCGGGCTTCCGGGAGACACCCCGGAGTCTATCCTTGAGACTGGCCGGGAAGTGGCTAAACTCAAACCCGATTTTGTGCGCATTTATCCCACGGTCGTTGTTAAAAATACAGTGCTTGAAAGATGGTTTCGTGAGGGCCGATTCAAACCGCTTTCGCTCTCCAGCGCGATAGAGCTGACCAAAACGCTTTATCTACTCTTTAAGGCTCACAATATATCAGTGATCCGCATGGGGTTGCAGGCATCTGACGGCTTGCTTGAGCCTGGCAATGTTGTAGGAGGCCCGTTTCACCCCGCGTTCGGGCATCTGGTTCATTCAGCCCTCTTTTTTGACAGGGCAACGCAGGTGTTTGAGGACGAAAAACTGCTTTCGAATAAGGTGGTCTTGAAGGTTCATCCCCGGGATGTTTCCAGGATGAAAGGGATAAAAAATCACAACATCGAGCAGCTCATGAAGCGATTCGACCTGAAAGAACTTCGGGTCATTCCGGACCCTGAAGTTTCTCAAGACATGCTAAAGGTTGACATCGCTAATCTTCCGCTTCGCCAAGATTTGTCGGCAAAAAAACGTTTTAATGACCGCTCAAAGGAATCTTTGTTTGGGCAACGGCGCGTCAGAAAAATGAACATTTGAATCCGAAACCTGAAGCCCGAATGATACTCCGTACGCTCGTTATCTATATTTTTTTGAGACGTTCCCCGTTTGCGACATCTATTTTCGTAGCAGTTTAGATTTTTGAAAATAATATTACGGACAGGCCATCCGATTGGAGACTGGCTCACTGTCTGAGTTTGAGACGGTCACCAATCGGATGGCCTGTCCGTTCCGTATGTATGTTTTTTAAAAGAGCTAAAGTGTTACCTATTTTCTTGAGGCGATCACCTCCTTTTTTACTGCCCCGGAGGCGGTAAGCCTTTGGGTGCCGCCTCCTTCACTGACAACTTGCAGGGTTTTTCCCCCATTTAATATCTTTACACCTGCAAGATAAGTTATAGGGGTATTTTGAAATATGTCTGCAACAAGCGGAGTAGATGGTCCAAGCAAGACTATCTCTCTGGCCCCCCGAACGTATTTCATAATATGATCAAACGTCCGATTTATCAGTGTCGTTGCGGAAAGGATCACAATGGAGCAATCCGGCAGGCGAGACCTGATGTCCTCCGGGGTCAATAATCCGTTTCCTCTGCTTGTTTCCCTTTCAAATATCAAGAGTTCCGCGCATCTTTGCCGGACAGGCTCAATCAGAGGATCAAAAAATCCTACCATTCCCACCTTGTCCTTGTGCCCTATTCTTAAGAAAGGAAGAAAGTCTTCACCCAGGCTTCCACCGAGATGGGGCTGCAGCAGTGCATTAAGGGTGGCCAGCCCTATTGCCCTGGACAGGACATCACTTTGCTCAATCCATCCGATTAGCTCCCTGGCCGGCTTTCCTGTAATTTTCCCTGCCTCCCTCACCGCCGTACATGTTCCGCCGATATCATGGCGAAAGGTGTAGGCAAGGCCGACATCCTTTCCGGAAACCTCCACCGCCGTGTAGGCAAGGCCGACCCTGAGATCCGTAACCACGTGGTCGCCGGCGATATCAATTCCCTTTCTGAGGAGTTTCTCGCTAATTGAGGTCATGATGGCCTTGATAGTCTGCAAAAAGGTGAGCCGTTATGCGTCACGCATGGCCGGCTGCACTGGTAAGCCGCTCCGGGTCAATTCCTAAGAGTCTTGTAGCCACCCGCCATCGATCCTCGATCTTGATTTCAAAGAGGATTTCTTCACTGGCCGGGCAGGTGAGCCAGGTATTGGCCATTATTTCAGCCTCCAATTGCCCCGGGCCCCAGCCCCCGCATCCAATGGCAATAATGAAGAGGTTGGGGCCGCCCCCCTTAGCGATGGCCTCAAGAACATCCTTTGAATTGCTCAAGGCAAGTGACGAAGTAACCTGATGACAGGCTTCCCAGTCGAAGGGAGGACCATGGAGTATAAAAATTTGTTCTGTATGGACAGGCCCTCCCAGGTGAATATGAAGTGAATCCCTCTCAGGTATTGATTCGAGGTTCAATTCCTTGAAAACCGCTCCCATGGTTAGATCCGGATGCACCCGATTGATGATTAGGCCCATTGCCCCCTGAGGCGTGTGTTCGCAGATATAACTTACGGTTTGATGAAAGTTCGGGTCAGCAAGCCCCGGCATGGCTATGAGAAACTGCCCTTTAAGGGACCCCTGGTATTCCTTTTGATAATCCATTTGCCCTCCGGATGTAGTAGTGTCATGTGAATCAGGTCCTTAGCTAATCGACTTCCTGTGATCTTGGCATCATGTGTAATTCAGCCATCAAGCATTGTCAACCACTTGAGACTCGGGATGGTTTGGTTGGTTCGGTTGTAAATAACATTGCCAGGCGGCTGTATGTCTGCTATTGTGGCTTGTGTGTGAAAGTGAACAGAAACTATCATTAATCGTTACTATAGTTGAAACAGGGAGGTGGCATGGAAACCATACCAGAAGGGTTGGTTGAGGAGACCTGGCAGGAAGTGGCTGACTTTCCGGCGGAGCATGGGGATGCGGAAATGAAGAGATTCTGTGAAAATCAGCCGGAGCTTGTTGCTTTTATGCTGGAGTTTTCTCAGGGTCTGGACCACGAAGTTAAAGAGCTTGCTATCTATATGCTTTTTGTCATCTATCGCATCTTTGAGAAGAGCGCTAAACACGCTATCAGGCAAATCTCCGCCGAGGAGATCATTAACTGCTATGATTCCAATGAAAAGCTTGTAGTAAGCCTGGAAGGGGCCCATGAAAGATTCTTGGATAGGATTGCAAGGGTCCACCTTGCAACACAACCGCATGTCATGGGATATATACTGGAAACCCTCATGGAGGGTTCATCTGAAGAAGAGGAAAGCGAGTTGAATGATGATATTGGGTATCTGTTCCTGTTACTCAAAACGATTGTCGACGTGCTCGACTATAGCACGCGAGGTAACCTGAAAACCCCACATTAGTGCCAGCCGAAACCCCACCTTAAGTCTCTATGCACGAAGTTGTCAGGGAGTCCGAATTCGCCCCGTGATTATAAAAAGGCTCCGGGGGAATTAAGATTCTTTGTATTATCGGCTGTTTTGGCTCTGATACCGTTGGCCTTATCCACTGGGAAGAGCTGAGGTGTGGGTGCCCATGGTGATAACCGTGGTCGAGGGGTTAAGCGTTACGATCAGTCTAACCGTGAACCTGAGTAATTGCTATTTCCCGATACAAAACCGGCTGAAGATCTGCTCCAGGATGTCTTCAGTTGTGGTTGAGCCTGTAATTTCACCAAGTGCGTCGAGAGCCTCTCTGATGTCTATGGCTATCAGCTCTGAAGGCCGGCTCTCCTTGAAACCTTCCGAAGCAGCCCTTGACGCACTCAACGCTCTTTCAATAGC
>QMMV01000205.1 GCA_003647435.1 Deltaproteobacteria bacterium
ATGGATGAGTGACGGCACATCTGCCAACACAACGATGGTGAAGGATATCAATCCCGGTGCTGGTGGTTCTGATCCCACCGGTCTGACGAATCTTAATAACGTCCTGTATTTTACGGCCGATGATGGAACAAATGGTCGTGAGTTATGGATGAGTGACGGCACATCTGCCAACACAACGATGGTTAATGATATTAACACGGGTTCCGGTGATTCGAATCCCACCGACCTGACGCTCTTCAACGGCAAGCTCTATTTCGCAGCGGAGAACGGGGACGGTCCGTCGCTGTGGGTCTATGATGGAAGTGATGTCACCCAAGTAACCAGCCCGCTTGTCAACTTCAATCCTGCCAACCAAACGGCAATAGGCAATGACCTGTTCTTTACCGTGAGCGATGGATCGCTGAACAGGCTCAAGAAGATTGATGGAGCAGGGACGGTCACACTGCTGAAGACTTTCGCACAGGAGCTGGATCAACTAACTGCTGTCGGGAGCGAACTTTTCTTTACCGTAGGCGGGACAGATATCTGGAAATACAATGGAACGGACACGGTATCCGTAGCTACAGGCCTCACAGATACCGCAGGCTCCCTGACCGATGTGAATGGCACATTGTTCTTTACGGTGGGACCGAAGGAACTGTGGAAGAGCGACGGCACACCGGCCGGAACCAGCCTGGTAAAAAGCTTTTCCGCAACTCTTGCGTCGCTCACGGCCATTGACGACACGCTCTTTTTCACCACCGGCAATTCCAGAGGGACGAAACTCTGGATGAGCGATGGAACCGAAGCGGGCACCGTCCAGATCACGGACAAGGTAAACGGTGATCCCGTTGCAAATCCCGCCGAGCTTACCGCCTTTGGGAACAAGCTCACATTCACGGTCGGGGGCGAACTGTGGAAGACCCAGTTGAATAATAGTTCTCAATATGAAACCGGCCGGTTTGTGGATTTCGAGGATATTTGTATACCGCCTCTTACGGTTGAAGTGCTGGATGCCGAAGGGGATGGTGTGGTAAGTTCGGCAGATGGTTCCACAGCAGCGCTCTACACCTTTGAGACCGAGGAGAACCAACCCAAGCTGGATCTCACACCCGTTGTGCACAGCCTGCTTGAAAAAGGCTGGACACGGATGACCTTACGGCTGAAGGTCAGAAACGCCGGCGACGAGGTGAAGATCCAGAGGGTAGGGCGAGATGAACTGGACAGTGGCTTGATTGTTGCTACAGCCGAGCAACCAGGTGTCCTGGGCGACCTTTATACTGAAGATGGGAAAATCCTGCTGGAAGGCCGGTCTATTTTTGACCTGCGCCGCTTTGAGGCCGGCACGTTCTTCCTGCGTGTCTACGATCCGTTTGCAGCCAATGATGTAGACAAGGTGCTGACCAGTGATGATTCCGATATTCTCAATCCAACTCAGTTGACCACCGTCAACAACATGCTCTTCTTTGTCTCCGAAGGCAACCTGTGGCGCAGCAACGGCACCTCCAATGTGGAGGTGAAAACCCTCACGGACGGTAAATCGCTTAGCGATTCTTCTCTGGAATTGTCTAACATTCAGAATTTGACAACAGCCGGCGATGTGCTCTTCTTTACCGCACTCTATCAAGGAACCCAGAACCAGTTATGGAAGAGCGACGGCATCTTTGCTGAGAAGGTTAAAGACCTCCCCGGTTTGCCTGCTGACCTGATCGGGGTCAATGATCTGCTGCTCTTCACAGTCGGAGGAACCGAGCTCTATAAGAGCGACGGGACCGCTGGTGGAACTGTTTCAATCAAAACATTGCCTGCTGCTCCTGCCGAATTGACGGCTTCAGGTGATTTCCTCTTCTTTGTTTCTGATAACAAGGTCTGGAAGAGTGACGGAACCGCAGAAGGCACCAGCGAGATTACTACCATTCAGACCGGAACCACGGATTCGGACTCACTGATAGCGGCAAATGGCGACTTGTTCTACACGGTTGCAAATGGTGGCGATGTCGAGCTCTGGTCCGCGAGTGGATCCGAAGGAAGGCTTGTCAAGAGCATTACGGGGGCCTCTGATGCGGATCTCCTGGCTGTTGTAAACGGGTCGCTGTTCTTTACTGTGTTTACATCCGGCCAGACGCAGTTGTGGAAGAGCGATGGGACCGAAGCGGGGACTGTCCTGGTAGAAGATCTTGTAAACGGCAATGCCCCCGTCGATTTGCTAAAGGTAGAAAAGGGGACAGTATTCTTTACTGTTGATACCGGCGGGACCTTCCAGCTGTGGAAGAGCAGCGGATTTGCGGCCGGCACCAAGCAGGTAATTTCAACCCTGCCGGGTACTCCGGAATTCCTGACCGATGTGAATGGCACACTCTATTTTGTGGGCCAGAATGACACCTGCCCGACCCTGTGGAAGAGTGACGGCACAAGCCTCGAGCTTGTGGCAAGCCTGTCCGGAAGTGTTGATTCGCTGACCGATGTCAACGGAGTTGCCTACCTGGATATACTCGAGAACGCCAGGGCCGAGCTGAATCCTCCGGGTCCGAACAACGATATCATTATTACAGCGGCTTCTCCGCAGGCCTCGTTCAACGGTGCAGTTATCCAGGTGGTTGACGATGGATCCCAGGCTGATGACACGGCCCTGGCTACCTATGATCAGCCGAGTAACACATTAACGATTAATATTTGCAACGGTGTGACCACGGCCCAGACCGTACTCAACGCAATCAACAGCGAGGGCACGTTCACTGCGGAGCTGAACACTGACACCGAACCGGGAAACACCGGGGAAGGCGTGATCAATACCGCTCCTGTAACTACAGACGGCGGGGCAGACCTTTTGACGGCAGAGCTTACCTTCAGTCCTGTATTGGCGAACAACGATCTCCATTTTAAGGCGCCCGAGGCAGGCAAGGCCTTTAACGGGGTCAAGGTCCGGTTCGTCAATGATGATTCGATCACCGGGGATGCTGCAACAGCCACTTATGATCCTGACACAAAGACCCTGACGGTTTACATTCGGGAGGGGATGACCACTGCGAACACCGTGATCACGGCGATTAACAATGATCCCGATGCCACTGGCTTTGTCACCCGCACCCATTTTACGATGGACCTTGCGGATGGGAACAATGGAAGCGGCCTCGTTCATCCAACAACGGTGACGACCGATGGAGGCTCGGATGATGACAAAGCCCATGTTACCATTCTCTCCGGCGAGGATCATGGTGATATTTTTGTTGAGGCCGGCTCTACCGGAGCAGGGCTGAATGGTGTAACGATTAGTTTGGTGGATGATCCGGACCTTACCGGCGATTCTGCAGAGGCAACGTATGACGAGGGCTCCAGAACCCTGACCATCAAGATTAATGAAGGCGAGACCACTGCCAGCACAGTTGTCGATGCCGTAAATAATGATGCTGCGGCCGAAGGGTTCAGAAGTAGGCCAAATTACAGCATCTCGCTCGTTTCCGGTAATGATGGGACAGGGCTTGTCTTTGTAACAGAAGGAACCATCGATGGCGGCTCCGATCCTGCAAAGGCCACCGCCACCATTGATGCTCCGGGACCGAACAACGATGTCCTCTTTACAGCGAAGGCTGATGGGTCTGCCGCCAACGGCATCCTGATCAAAGTCCTGGGCGATGGTACTATTAGCGGTGATAATGCCTCGGCAGCCTTTGATCCGCTTACGCGAACCCTGACCATCCGGATAAATCCAGGTGTAACTACCGCCGATACAGTAGTTACTGCGGTAGAAGCAGAGCCAGCGTTCAGTGCCATTTTCGCGGTGGAGCTGAACTCCGACACCGATCCCGGTAACACCGGTGATGGTGTAATCAACACGGCTTCTGTTACGACCTCACAGCGTGCGGCTATCTGGAGGAGCGATGGGACCAGTAACGGCACCGTATTTGTGTATGCGCCTGATTCTGCCCAGGCCAATCCGGCTGCGGTAAGCGGGACATCTTTCCATGAAGTTGTTGTTGACATGATTCCCGAGATCCGCACTGTGAACGGCACGCTCTTTTTCACGGTCGGGCACGAACTGTGGAGGACCTTCCACGATGGTGTGGTCCAGAGAACGCTGCAGGTAAAGGTTTTCAGCGATACGGACGTCCTCGGCAACCTGACCGGCGTGGGTGGAGCGCTCTTCTTCACGGTAAACGACAACGAGCTGTGGAAGAGTGATGGTACTGCTGACGGCACGACTCAGGTTTTCACCGCAGATGCGGCCTTAGAATCGATGACCGGTGTTGATAATGCACTTTACTTCCGCGCAACCAAGTCAGGTAAAACGCAACTATGGAAGACGGGCGGCACGGTTTCCATGGTTCCATTTGCTATCTATGCAAAAACAGCGTTGCAGGGCGCTACCCATCCGGGTAGGGATCGAGATGAGATCCACGGCGGTGACGGGGACGATGTCATCATAGGCAATTCCGATGTCGATCGCCTCGTGGGCGAAAGCGGTCAGGACGTCTTTATTGGTGAATCCATTGAAATTCGTGATCTTGAATCGGATGAGGGATTTACCCTGCCGCCAACCTCTGAGTTCAGCACCAACCATCCGAGGCCCATTGATCCGGAGATCAGCATTCCTGATGCGGGTCTCAAGAGTGGTATCGCTGAAGCATTAGGGATTCCGGTTACCACTTCCTACACGGGAGAGCCACTTGTTTCTGAGCCGATCTACGGCAGCGACCTTGGCGCACTGACGGCACTCCAGCTTGATTATCGCGGCATCAAGAAGCTGGATGGGGTTGAGTTTGCATACAACCTTGAA
>QMMV01000206.1 GCA_003647435.1 Deltaproteobacteria bacterium
AGTCCAAGCAGGGCCTCATAAAATTCCGTATCTCGCATTGGCATCCTCCTCCCGAAAGAACTTCTAGGCCTCAGGCCTATTGGCCAATGCGATATTACACTACCCTGGATTCCCATGTTAGTTTTTCCACTTAACACCATGCAGGCTCACCCAAATACAAATTGAAGTCTTTTTCCAGCGAGCCATGGTACAGGGATATCAAGATTTTCATAATCCGCCGCGATCAAGAAAGGATTGCAAGCTCTCTTCTGGAACCTGACCATGATTGCTTTCTGGGTGATCACCAAAGTAGCGGTTGCGTCTATGAAGTCTCTGAATATATGACGCGATTTGGCTTTGTGATATCTATTCCCAAGTTTGGAAGCAAGCAAGCGATAGAGGCTACTGGCCATAAGAGTGAGTTGTAGATCAAGGTTCACTTTCATGGCTACAGTGGAAGACAAAGCGTCCATGTGAAAAAAGTCGATACCATCAGCGATATTGTTCTCAATAATCATTCGCTCGGCATATCGCTGAATCAGTTTACGGGCCGATCGATTCATCTGGTTTGTCAATAAGAAAGTGGGATCTTCATGGCCCAGGTCAGTAATGACAATCTGCCGGATAGGTCCCTCATAATCCTTGAGCATGATCTTGCTGTCCAGAATCCTGGGCGTCTTATACTTGCGAGAAACACCTTCCAATTGGATGCGTCTCCATGCTGATAAAGGCTCGCTGCGGACTTGCTGAAGCATCTTTTTGGATCGGCGCCTGAGGGTCATGAAATCTACTCCTTGGCGGTTCAGTCTGTTCAGGTTGGCATAGGTTGTCAGCTTTGAATCAAAGATGAGTTCCTCTGGTAGATGACCGGTTCGTTTTTTCCAATAATCAACGAAGTTGAGAATTTCGTCGTTTTGGTCCTCTTTTCGTACATCGGCATTGCCGTAGCAAAAGACTCGAGTCGATGCATCTTGAGCCACAAACGCCAGTATCCCTTTTTGTTTTCTACTCCGTTTGGACACATAATGTTTTTCAACCAGAGCATTTTCTCCATGAAAAGGGATGGTGTGAAAGTCCAAGTCAAAAGAACCGCCTTGGTCAAGGCCTTGATTGGCCATAGCGTCAAACCAGCGTCGCATCAATCGAGGATAAGATCTGGGATCTACCCTGCAACTGTATTCTGCATGGAAAGCCCGTTTGGGGATTACATTCAGACCTGCAAACAGGGCCAATCCTTCATCAAGCACATAACTCATGACATGGCTATGACGGGCAGAACCAAAAAGCTTCAAGGCCAATAGCGATCGGATGGCGTGTCCGGCAGGGACCATCTTCGATCCTGGGAACCCTATTTCATCAAGGATTTCATCAAGAGGGATGGCAGCTATAAACGGAACAAACAGAAAAAGGCCTCCAAATTTGGTATGTATCCTGCGGGGAGACAAATCGAGCTGCCTCACATCCGCCACAGCCCCGGCAATGGGTCTGGTGCAAGGAGGGCGTTCATCATCACGCCTTCTCGGCAGTCTGGCGAAACCCTCTTCTTTCAGGATGTAAGATACACTGACTGGGCTTATCTTATGCCCCTCGGTTGCAAGGAGATCACTGATGTCATAAATGGACAAATTCTGTTTTCTAAGTTCTATCACTTTGTTACGGATTTTATCTTTCTTTGGGGCCGTATGGGGCCCTTTAGCAGGTGGCACAAAGAACTGTCGATTCGGATTTTGCCGGAATTGGTGGGCCAAAACACGAAAGCTGCCTTCGGTATATCCGAATCTCCTGGCTGCTTCCCTACTGGAGACATTCTCAACGAAGTAGGCCCTCAAGGCTTCATACTGTCTATGAGTGGTGTTTTTAGGTTCCAGAAAGAAGCGGGCCCATTCCGTTAGGCTTTCTGATGAACTGTTTAACATAGAGCCACTATGTCATATAATTCCTCCTTTGTAAAGGAAAAAATGCCCTACCGAAAAAATAATCTACAGATGCTGTATTTTCGGATAATTTGACCTCAAAATATTGGGCACCAAACGCCACGAATATGGTTAACAGAGTGGCCCATTGCATATAGATTAATTGCCAACCTAACATATACTGGCATGAGATCTCGTCAGGGGCGCTGTTCTTTCCCCAAGACCGTTAGGGCTTCTGGACTCCATGGGAATCCAGGCTATTGTAGATTCTTATTAGGTTTCAGCTAATAAGTATATGGCCAGTTCTTAAAGCAGGTCTTGATGCGACCCCAGATTCCGTTAAGTCCGGTTGGCTCCACTATTAAGAAGACTATTATCAAAAGCCCGAAGGTGGCTATGTTCCACTCTTCGTCATAACGGCCCTGGAAGAATGCCAAATTTTCTCCCAAAAAATCAGCAAAGGCCTTGATGATATCCGGTACAATGGTTAGGAAGATCCCTCCAAAAATGGATCCAAGTATAGACCCCATACCACCGACAATGATCATTGCAATATATTCTATAGAAAGGAGGATAGTGAAATTTTCCGGATGGAGATAGCCAATGTAGTAGCTATAAAGGCCGCCAGCGATGCCGCCATAAAAAGAGCTGACAGCAAAGGATGTGACCTTATATTTGGTGAGATCGACACCAATGACTTGTGCTGCAATATCACGATCTCGGATGGCTACAAAGGCCCGGCCGACCCTGGTCCTGATAAGATTTTTTGCTGCGATGGTCAAAAGGATAACAAAAAAGAGAATCACATAGAAAAACCTTGTGTCATCTCCCAATGAGCAGCCAAAGAGGGTGGCTTCAGGCATGGAAATTCCTCGAACACCCATAGTCAGTGATTCCCAGTGGGTTACCGTATACTCAATAACTACGCCAAAGGACATGGTGGCCATGGCCAGATAAAGTCCTTTAAGACGTAAACACGGAAAACCTAAAAGAACACCAAAAAAGGCTGCCACCACACCACCAGCCGGGATGCTGGCCCAAAAAGGCCAACCTGTTTTAGTAGCCAATATGGCCGAGGTGTAAGCACCCAAAGCCACAAAAGCGGCATGCCCAAGAGAGATCTGCCCGGTAAATCCTGTCAAGATATTTAGCCCCATGGCCGCAATCACAGCAATCCCCGCTATGTTCGTCATATAGATCACATAAGGATCTGCCCATACTGGGATGGATAAGAGGACGAGCAAGAAGAGTGTTAGCCAAGACTTGATCCAGACGGTATGGAACAGCTTGATGTCTTCACGGTAGGATTCTCTAAAAGTTTTACTCCTCATAAACAATACCTTTTACTTCTTTAAACACGCTCGATTTCCTCCTTGCCGAATAGGCCGTAAGGCCTAATCATAAGAACCAGGAAAAGAACAACAAATGGCGTCAGTTCCTTAGCTCCCGGGAGGACATCATCCAGATACCCGCCGACAATGGTCTCCACAACCCCGATGGTCAGGCCACCAATAATGGCACCTGGAATGCTTTCCAATCCCCCCAGGATTACGGCCGGGAATGCCTTTAGGGCCACCAGTGACAGTCCTATGTTGAGGACCATGACATTGGCCAGGAAAATACCTGCAACGGCTGCAATGGCAAAGGCGAGCCCCCATGTGAGCGCAAAAACACGCTTGACACTAATGCCCATCAGCATCGCTGTATCCTGGTCGTTGGCCACCCCACGCATGGAGAGCCCGGTACGCGAATATTTAAAAAAAACGAAGAAGAGGATAACGAGAAGTCCGGAGATGGCCATGATCCAGAGGTGCGTATGGGAAAGAACCAATCCCTTAAAATTGATGGGTGTCTGAGAAAAGGGAGAAGGAAACACCCTATTATCATAGCCGAAAATAATACCCGAAACGCTTCTTAAAAAGATAGAGAGGCCGATGGTAACCATGACGACCGCGAATATAGGCTCCCCGATCATGGGTCTCAACACGAGTCGCTCAGTCAAGAACCCAAACAGGAGAGCAAAGAGTACTGTAATCAGAACGGCCCCAAAAAAAGGAAGCGAAAAGCCGGTCATCAAAACGTAACAGACAAAAGCGCCCATCATCATCACTTCACCATGTGCGAAATTGAGGATGTCAGTCGCCTTGTAGATCAATACAAAACCAAGTGCCACCAGGGCATACAGACTGCCTACCGCCAACCCAGAAACGATCAACTGCAAAAAATATTGAATATTTCCAGTCAATATAGCTCCCCTCCATCTTCATTATACAATCAATACATGGTGTCGATCAGGTGTTTGTATTTTTTCTCAATAATAGATCGTTTAACCTTCATGGTAGGAGTCAATTCCTCGTCATCATAATCCAGTTCCTTGTCCAAGATAATAAACTTTTTGATGGTCTCTACTCTTGCAAAGTGGCTGTTGGCTTTATCCACCTCTCTTTGGATCAATTCTTTTACCTCTGGGTGGGTGGCCAGGCTTTTGTAATTGGTGTAGGCGATCCTGTTGTTTTGAGCCCAGTTTTCGACGTTTTCCAGTTCAATTTGTATCAGGCAGGTCAGATACTTGCGGCGATCGCCAATGACAATCGCCTCCTTGATGAACGGGCTAAACTTGAGTTTGTTTTCAATCTCTGAGGGGGCTATGTTCTTGCCACCTGCTGTGATAATAATATCCTTCTTACGGTCCGTTATCTTAAGATCCCCATCCTCATCCAGTTCCCCCACATCACCTGTATGAAGCCACCCATCAACGATCGCTTTCTTGGTGGCCTCTGGATTACCATAATAGCCCACAAAAACGGATTCGCCTTTTTGGAGGATTTCCC
>QMMV01000207.1 GCA_003647435.1 Deltaproteobacteria bacterium
ACGTATGCCCGTGGATCGTCACCGCCTTTCCCATGGCATATCCAAAGGCAATGAGGTACAGAAGGGGGGAGACAGACATGGAAGCCATCATCTTCGGGAACCGTCTTTTCAGGATAAGGAATTCCCTGTAGTAGACTGCAAAGAACCCGTACATTATTTGACCCTTTTTCCGGTGAGCGCGAGAAAGGCGTCTTCCAGGTTCACCCGCCTGAAGGAAAAACTTTCATCCTGCATAGCGGTATATTCTTTTGCCGCTTCTTTTGTCTTGAAATAGATGGTTTTGACATTGTTATCAACAACCCTGTCAATGGCCCATGCGCCCTGGCGTGATATCAGGCTTTGAGGGCTATCAAGTGCAACGACCCTGCCTTCGTCCAGAAAGGCGACCCTCTCGGCAAGAAATTCAGCCTCTTCGATATAATGAGTAGTAAGAAAAATGGTGGTCCCATCTTCTTTAATCATTTTTATAAGGGCCCATATACGCCTCCGAATGCCGGCATCAAGGCCGACCGTGGGCTCATCCAGAAAAAGAACCCGGGGTGAATGAACCAGGGCTCTGGCTATGGTGAGCCTCCTTTTCAACCCTCCTGAGAGCCGTGCAACAGGCATCTTTTCCCGGTCTCCCAGCCCCACATAGGCCAGAATTTCGCGCATCTTTTCCGTCCGTTTTGCTGTGGGCATTCGAAAAAGCAGGCCGTGGATCATCAGGTTTTCGTAAACCGTCAGTTCCTGATCCAGGTTAATGGATTGTGGGACCAGACCGCATTGTCGTTTTGCTTCAAGGGCCTCATGTTCGATATGAAACCCATTTATCCACGCATCCCCTCCCGACCGTTTGGCAAGGCCGGTCAGGATGCGGATAGTCGTGGTCTTTCCGGCCCCGTTGGGCCCGAGATAGGCAAAAAGTTCGCCTGCAGCCACCCGGAAACTGACCCCATTTAACGCCTGCACATCCTTGTAGGATTTTTTGAGATTATTGACTTTGATCATTATTTTTCTATACCGTCCCTGGCCATGACACCCTGCTTGTAGTAGTGTTTAATTTCCTTCATCTCCGTCACCAGATCGGCTTCTTCTATTACGCGCTGCTCCGCATATCTTCCGGTAATGACCATCTCGATGTTCTGCGGCCGCGCGTGAATAAGTTCCAGCAGGTCCTCGACGGAAAACAGGTCATAATAGGCCGCGATATCCGCCTCATCAAGGATGATGATATCATATTTTCCTGAAAGCATCACTTTTCTGACCTCTTCCAATCCTTTCTGTGCAATCCTGATATCCTCGGGATCCGGATCACGGTGAAGAAAGAAATGGTTGCCATACTGCTTTACCGTAATGGCGTCTGATAATCGGGCCAAGGCCCTGTGCTCACTACATTTCCTTCCCTTGGCAAACTGTGCGATATAGGTCCTGAGCCCTGCGCCCGCGGCACGAATCGCGAGCCCAAAGGCTGCGGTTGTCTTTCCCTTTCCATTCCCCGTATATACTTGAAGATACCCTTTCATTGAAAACCCCTTTCTTTCAGCACACCTGTCCCCTGTATTGTTTCCCGGCATTAGCTGTCCGCCAAGCCCTGGGCTGGCTTATCCGGGAAGAATTCTATGGAATTGACGCGCTCCACCGACGGAACCGCGGCAAGTGCTTCCGTCTTCTCAAGGTATTCCCCTTTGCCGATGGTAATAATCTTCGCCTCTGACTGATGTGTGTATGCATCGCTGACAAGGGCCAGCTTTTCTCTGGTGGGAATGGAGAGATCCACGACAATTACGGAAAAGGAATCCAGCCGTATCGCCTTTCTGGCAGACATGATATTGGGGTAGTGAACTGATGACCTGTCATGATTTTTCAGGTGACATTTGATGAAATAACGCCTGTCAGGACTGTCACTGACAATCAAAGTACGATGCTGTTCCATAATCCAACCCCCTTCAAATGCGTTTACGAATTCATGATCTCATCTTTTTCGTTTTTTGATAATCAGGAGCGAAAGATAGGGCGGATGTGATTTCTTCGCGTATTGCGACACCCACGATACCTCCTCATCCTCCAGTCCGCACCTGGATATGAGCACGGATTTTTCTCCCAGTTCGAGACGGTTTAACGTGTCCATGATTTCGTCAAACCGTTTGTAGACCTTCAACATGACCACGTTGTCCGTATGGTGGATGATCTGGTTCAGCCTCTCCGCGCCCATCGCGCCTGAAACCACCGTGAAAGACTCCTCCGCTTCCGCCAGGACTAGGCCGGCAGCCGATGCGGCGGCCTGATACGAGGTAATCCCGGGGACGATCTTAATCGGCACATCCGGATCTGTCTCCCGGATGGTTTGCATGATATACCCAAACGTACTGTAGGTCATGGGATCTCCAAGGGTAATAAAGGCCGCGTCTTTCCCTTTCCTGAGAACCTCTAGAACCCGGCCGGCGTTTTCCCGCCATGCGATCTCCAACATTCCCTTCTGCTTGGTCATGGGGAACCCAAGAAATTCCACAGGAACTCCCTTCTTGAGGTGAACAGAGGCAATGTTTCTTGCAAGGGAATGACTATTTTTCGTGGAAGATGCCGCAAAGACGACCGATACCCGGTGGAGTATCGCGGCCGCCTTCAGGGTGATTAACTCCGGGTCCCCGGGGCCGATCCCGATCCCATAAAGTGTTCCGATTCGCGCCATATTTTTGCCTTATTACCGTGTTGCCTGCCCGGCCTGTGAAATGATATTGAATGCATCCATGCCCGATACGAGGCCGTCAGGTCTGAAAAGGCCATCCTGGGCCAGGGACATGATCCCGAGCCCCACGGCGGTCCGAACCTGTTCAAAGAGGGGGTCCGAATCCCTCACGTCGCCTATGGTGACCGGGTCTTTCACCTCGGGGAAATCGAAATATACAAACAGCGCATATGCCGCCGTGCTTCTCTTGAGGGGACTATCAGGGTGAAATGCGGATTTTTCCACATGGGGAAATATCCCTCGATAGACGGCGGTTTCAATAAACTTGTATGCGTTGCCCGTATAGTCCACATCCCTGAAATCCCCGTACCGGTGCCTTGCAGCCGCCCTTTTCCGGATATCGCGCCGGTAATCCGGGGTTTTCAGAGGAATATTCGTCATCTTGACAAACATCTCGGCAAACTGTGCCCTGGTGAGTACCGGTATACGCTTGAATGCCGTGACATCATTAAATCTGTCGGGATAAAGGAACCTCCCTATCTCGTAAATCCCGTCCAGGAGCCTCAAGGTCGGCCTCGATACGATCTTTTCATCAACAATATACACCTGTCCCTCACGCACGGCCTTTATAGCCCTGAAACCCGGTTCTTCCATGATGCTTCTGATTCTTGCATGGTTCATTGCCCCTTTTTGTGCGAGGTAGACATCAATGTCGTCTGCATGGGAGAGGATATGCTCTTTCCCGTAGGCGGCTATGTTGGTCCCGTGTCGCGCATGGGCGTCTTCCGCCACATTGATGCCCCCGGCGGTCCTCAGGGCGAACATGGCAATGGAAGAGGGCGAAAAGGTCCTCATCTTGCGGTGAATCGCCTCGAAATAGACCCTCTTTCTCTTTGCAACGGGAATGCCCTTTACAAGGGAACGGATTTTCTCGATTCCTCTCTTAAATTGCTTTATCATGGCCTCGGCCTGCGTTTCCCTTCCGGTCAGAAGTCCTAGATTTTTCCAGTATGAATAGACCTCTTTGATGGTTCTCGGCTGCAGTGATACAACCATAACGCCGGCCTGGCGGAGCTTAGCCACCAGGTTTTTGTACCCGCGCGCGATCATCGGGCGGATCAGAACCAGATCAGGCCTTGCCGCCAGAAATTTCTCCGCATCGTCATGATAACTGAACACCGGCTTTGTCATGGCCTGGGGAGGATAGGCCTCATTCTTTGATACGCCGATGATTTCCCGGTTAATGCCGAGGGAAAAAAGGTTTTCAGTATGTGCCCCGTAAAGGGAGATGATTCGCTGATAAGGTTTCTTGAGAACAATCCTGTTCCCGGACCGGTCGATAAAGGTCGTTGCCCCGGCCTGTGTCGGCGGGACAGAAACACCCAGTGCCATACCAGTCAGGGCTGGCACCAAAAGAAGCAGCGTTTGTATTATTCTTTTCCTCATAGTGTTCTTCTCCTGAAGACCACCTGTCTTGATCCGACGTATTCATCAAAATAAACACGACTCTCGATTCCAAAAACCTCATAAAGGGTTTCCTCGGTCAGTACCTGATCCCGGTCCCCGTGGGAAACCACCCTACCAGATTTCATGAAGACAAGCTTGTCACAATAGGTTGCGGCCAGGTTCAGGTTGTGGAGCGCGGCAATGACGGTTTTTCCCCTGGTCTCCACATCCCCGGCCACAATGTCCAGAATGTCCAGGGTATACCTGATGTCCATGTTCGAGGTGGCCTCATCCAACAGCACAACCGGGGTGTCCTGGGCCAACGCCCGTGCGAAGATGACCCGTTGTTTTTCGCCGCCGCTCAATTCGGTGATATAGTTGCGTTTGAACTTTGCAATCTTCAAAACTTCCATGACCTGATCAACGATCTGCAAATCATCACTGGAAGGAGACGCAAACCTCGGTATATAGGGATGCCTTCCCATAAGGAGAATCTCCTCTACCGTGAAGGGAAAGTTGACATAGAAGTCCTGTGGGACCAAGGCTATCTCTTTTGCGAGTTCCTTCCCCCCATAATGCCTCATCTCCTTCCCCCGGTATTTTATG
>QMMV01000208.1 GCA_003647435.1 Deltaproteobacteria bacterium
ATGAAGAGCATCGGAAAGCTGTGTGAGGGAGAACTTCATGCACAGTTTGATGAGGGGGAGCAGGATAGGCCCTCTGGATGTACCTGCATTGGGAGGTAGCTGAACCTGTTCTCTACTCTACTATAATTATACGTAATCGTATTTAAGAATACGTGTACTAAGCATACGGAGGTCGAGTAATGCAAGATGAGAAGCTGCCACGTCGGGAAAGAGAAAAACTCAGGCATCGTCGTCAGATGCTTGCTGCTGCACTCGAGCTTTTCTCGGAGAAGGGCTACCACAACGTCTCCATGCACGAGATTGCGGAAAGAGCCGAGTTTGCCATCGGTACGCTTTACAAGTTCTTCAAAAACAAAGAAGACCTCTATAAGGCCCTCATGATGGAAAAGTCGGAGGAATACCATCGAGTCCTTATGGGGGTTCTTGCCGAGGAAGACGACGTCCTGACCGTACTTGAGGACTACATTGCCACCAAAGCGAGGCTTTTCACCGACAGCCTTGCATCATTGCGCCTCTATTTTGCAGAAACACGCGGCGCGAGCTTCAACATCAAAGCCGGGCTCGATCAAGATATCCGCAAGCTGTACGACAAATTCGTCATGCGACTGGCATCGGTACTGGAAGCGGGTGTCCGCAAGAAGGTGTTTCGCAAGATAGACCCCTATTACATGGCCTTGGCACTGGAGGGGCTCACCAACGCGTTTCTCTTCTGCTGGCTGGAAGATCCGGAGCAGCATCCTTACGAGGCAAACGTCCCGTTGATCAGGGACATGTTTCTCAAAGGAGTTTTGGCCGAATGAGGAAAACGTTAAGGACAACCACACACATCATAGTTACGCTTCTGGCGGGGGCCGGATTGTTGCTGATGGCGGGCTGCGCTACTCACAGACCGTACATGGATAGCGCTGTTCTGCGGGAAAGAATCCTTCCACCTTTAACACCCGCCGCACCACTCCCAACAACCCCGGCGGCGTCTCTGCGCGAGAAAGGTGCTGTTCTCCCATCTGGCCCTCTTACGCTTCAGGGTGCGATAGCCATAGCGCTGGCCAACAACCATACGTTGAAACTTTCTAGAGAGGATGTGGGCATCGCCGAGCAGCAGGTATACGTGGCGCGGTCTCTGTTTTTGCCGCAGATCACTGCCGGCTATGGCTACGATATCCGGGACCGCGAGGTCGAGCAGATTTTTGGTCCTCAGACCATCCCTATTGCTGAGAAGGAGTTTCAGCGGGCTGAACTCAAGGTACAAATGACCATTTGGGATTTCGGACGAAGCCTTGGGAAATACCAACAGGCGCAGTTCGGCAGGGAAATTACCGACCTCACCCTGCGACGTGTTCGGCAGGATGTTATCTACCAGGTAACCAAAGCTTACTTCAACATCCTCCGGGCGCGAAAGGCAAGAGCGACTGCTGACGATGCTCTGGAGCAGGCTCGCTCGCACCTCAAGACGGCAACGAGTTTATACGAGAACGGAGTCGTCGACAAGAACGATGTCCTACGGGCGGAGGTCCACGTAGCCGAAGTTCAGCAACAGCTTATTAGCACCAAGAACGCCGTCAAACTCGCTGTCAGCGTTTTCAACAATGTTCTGGGGATCAATGTCAATTCCCCTACAAGAATAGAAGATGTGACGAACGTGCCCGAGTTCAAGACAGAACTCATCCATGCCTTGCAAACAGCTATTGACCACAGGCCTGAGTTCAAACTGGTCCAGAAAAGTGTCCGCATGGAAGAAGCGGGCTTGACGGCAGCACGGGGAGAGCATTTTCCAAGAATCTATGTCGCAGGAACCCTCAGTCGCTTGGACGACGATTACCAAGCGCATAAGAATTCCGCTTTGGGTGAGATTGGGATTCAGATGGACCTGTTCAGCGGCGGGAGGACGACGGCCCAGACCCGAGTCGCCGAGCGCCGAATCCGCAAGGCGGTGGAGACAGCCAAGCAGGTCTGTGATGGAATTTCGTTGGAGGTCAAACAGGCCTTGTTGAGCGTCGATGATGCCCGGGAACGGCTCGCCGTAGCGAAAAAGGCCGTCTCTCAAGCCCAGGAGAACCTCCGGCTCGTCGAGAACAAGTATAAGCAGACGGCCGCCACGCCAACTGATGTGGTGGACGCCGAGACGCTCAAGACAAGGGCGCAATTGAACTACTTTACGGCTCTTTACGATTACATCGTCGCCGTGGAGCGACTTCGATATGCCACGGGGACCAACGAGGCCCAACGGCAGCCTGGTCCAATCAACAAGGCGGAAGACGGCAACGTCGGTGACGCTGGATCTTCGAGATAGGAGAAAAGACGATGAACTCTCTTACACGTAGCATTTTCAATCTTGCAGTGGTTGGGTCGATCATCGCCACCTGTGCGTTGGCTTTTGCCGGGGAGCAGAAACCCGCTGTTCCGGTGAGCACTGCTGTTGCTCGTAAACATGCGATTGAACAAACCCTGGGGCTTACGGGTAGCGTAAGAGCGTTCAAGACGGTTACGGTCTACTCGAAAGTAACGGGCGTCATCGAGAAACTTACGGTAGAGCGGGGCATGAGTGTCGAAAGAGACGATGTTATAGCCGAAGTTGAGCACAAAACCGAGTTAGCTCAGAGAGAGCAGCTTGCCGCCGCAGTCAAGGTTGCTGATGCGGCCTTGGCCCAGGCTAATGCCCAACTCGAAAACGCGGCACTTGAAAAAACACGCGCCGAGAATCTTTACAAAGACAAAAGCATCCCCAAGCAGAAATACGATGCGATAATGGCACAATACAGGATTGCGGCCGCGGGACGAAACCTTGCAGCCGCAAATCTTGTGGCTGCAAAGAAAGCCTTAGAACAGATGGATGTAAGGATTTCCGACTATACCATCCGCGCGCCCATCACTGGCGTGGTGACCGCGAGATTCGTCGACGAAGGGGCGATGGACAATCCCGCTCTGCCTATTGTCGAACTCATGGACACTTCCATACTGAAGATTAACTGCGACGTGGCGCAGGTAGACGCCGCCAAGGTCAAAGAGGGACAAGAGGTGAAAATCACCACGGACGCATATCCCGGCGTGGAGTTTGAAGGGAAGGTCGCGATTGTCAACCCATCGCTGGACTCGAAAACGAGAACCCTTCCAGTGGAAATACACACCACAGGCAAGCCTGTGGCCGGGAAAGGCGAAGGTGTTGTTTCGCTGAAGCCGGGCATGTTCGTGAAGTTGAGCATAAAAATCGGCGAGAAAACGACCCTCGCCGTGCCAAGGGATTGTCTCATGCGGCTCCCTGGGACCGGTGTCTACTACCTCTTTGTCGTCAAAGAGGGGAAGTCCGAGAAAAGAACGGTCGAAGTTGGCGTCGGTCGCGGCAACCTCGTGGAAATCATAAGCGGCGTAACAGAAGGGGACCGTGTCGTCATCAGGGGGCAGGCCAACTTGAAGAGCGGCACCCCCGTAATTGAAGCAAAGTAACGAGAGAGGGTATTGGAATGAAGCTTCCCGAATTCGCTGTCCGCCGGCCATATACCGTGTTGATGATCTTTCTGGGCATCGCCCTCATGGGGGCAATTTCACTTTTCAAGTTGAACCTCGACTTCCTGCCCGATATCGAACCGCCGGCAATCAGCGTGCTCGTACCCTATCCCGGAGCGACCGCGAGCGATGTCGAGAACGACGTCACCAAGTATCTGGAAGATCAACTCAGCACGGTGAACAACCTTGACAAGCTGAAGTCGCTGTCGAAAGACAATCTCGCAATGGTCACATGTTTGTTTGACTGGGGCACAGATCTTGACGTAGCGGTCAACGATGTCAGGGACAAGCTCGATCTGGCCAAGCCGGATATTCGCGAACACGCTCCTGATGCGGAGGAGCCGATGATATTCAAGTTCTCCAGTGCAACGGCTCCCATTTTGTTCGTTTCAGTGAGTGCCAACGAGAGCTGGAAGCAACTCTACCATATCGTGGACAAGCAGATCGTGGATCCCCTCAAACGAGTACCTGGCGTCGGAGCAATCGTCATTTATGGAGGACTTCGCCGGCAGATCAATGTCGAGTTCGACAAGCACAGGCTTGCCGGATACGGTCTCACCGTACCGGCTGTCATTCAGAAGCTTGCCTCCGAGAATCTGGACATGCCAGCCGGCGACGTGAAGATGGGCACACGACAGTATCAGATACGCCTGGCCGGACGTTTCAAGAGTCCTGAAGAGATCTGGGAAGTAATCGTCGGCACGAAAGAGGGCCGCATGATCCGCCTCCGGGATGTGGCGAAGGTCAGTGACAGCTTTGAAGAGCCACGGATGTACGCGTCCTCCAACGGCAGAGACGCCGTAATGTTCATTGTCCAGAAACAGACCGGGGCTAACACTGTGGCTGTGTGCAAGGCGGTCCGGGAGCGTTTGAAAGAACTGAAGAAAGGACTTCCCGCAGACATCAAGATCACTGTTCCAATGGATAATTCCGAGTTCATATTGAACTCAATCAGTACCCTCTCTCAGACTCTACTAGTCGCGGGTGTATTGGTAGTCCTGGTGACATTGCTCTTTCTCCGGCGGGTAAGGGCTAGCCTGATCGTCATCCTGGCAATCCCGTTTTCGCTCATCATCGCGTTCATTTTTCTGTTCCTGAAAGGTTACACGATAAATGTCATCTCCCTGATGAGTCTGTCCATTGCAATCGGCATGGTGGTGGACAACGCCATCGTAGTCCTGGAAAACATCACCCGGCATGTCG
>QMMV01000209.1 GCA_003647435.1 Deltaproteobacteria bacterium
ATTCACCCTTGACGATAACTGATATTGTGAGCGAATGGATGTTATTTGAACTTCTAAGCGCTGTTTTTTCTTTACGCTCAGTTAGGCTCGAGTTTGAGACGGTCTCCAATCGGATGGCCTGTCAGCAATAATATTTTCAAAAAGCTAAACTGATACGAATGATGAACCTGTAAAAAGTCGAAGAACCCGTCATTCCCGCGAAGGCGGTAACCTACCGGGTAAACTCCGGCGGGAGCCGATAACTATCAAAAAAACTTCATAGCGCTGACGCTTCACTCCGTGCCTCCCTTTGCAGGAATTACATCAAAAGACTACATCCGGGCTTTTACAGCTTCGTCGATCAAAGTGTTGAGGAAATATCAAAAAGTGAAAAAAAGCTGCTCTTTTTGGCTCTGTCGTGACAGGAGACGCAATCGAGGAGAGCGCAACATCAGCAAATACGTGGGAGCTGTTCTCCGGTTAGCATGTCTATGATTCGGGTGCCACCAATGCGCGTTTTCATGAAGACTCTGCCAGGAGAATCGTCGACTACTTCCCCGATGATACGGGCGTTTCTTCCATATTCGCTTGCCTTAATTGTTTCCAGGACCTTTTCTGCATCATCGGCACCGACAAATGCGAGGAGTTTCCCTTCATTGGCGAGATAAAGTGGGTCAAAGCCCAATAGTTCGCAAATTCCCAAGACTTCCTCGCTAACCGGCAGTGCTTCCTCATAGATCTTAATCCCGACCTGTGATTGGAGAGCGATCTCATTTAACGATGTAGCTACACCACCCCTTGTTGGATCTCTCAGTGCGTGAATTTGGCCGCTTACTGCAATCATGTCGCCGACCATCTGGTTCAACGGAGCGGTATCGCTTTTCAGACGAGATTGAAAGGTGATACCTTCCCTTTGCGTCAGCACAGCAAGTCCGTGTTCAGCAATTGTTCCGCTGATTATGACTCTGTCGCCAGGTCGGGCATTGTGCCCTGCAATATTTGTTTTTCCACCTACGACTCCAATACCTGATGTATTTATATATATTCTGTCTGCTGCACCACGTGGGACCACCTTTGTATCACCGGTCACAATTTGTACTTTAGCTTTCTGAGCGGCTTCTTTCATTGCGTTAAGTATCTTTTTCAGATCACCTACGGATAGTCCCTCTTCAATAATGAGACCTACACTTATATAGAGAGGACTTGCGCCGCACATCGCAAGATCGTTTACTGTTCCGTTAATGGCAAGGTCTCCGATATTTCCACCGGGGAAAAAGATTGGATCAACCGTGTAAGTGTCGGTAGAAAAAGCGACTCTGCTCCCGCCGATTTCAAAGACAGCCCCGTCGTTGAGTTGAGCAAGAATTGGGTTTTCGAATTCAGGGACTAAGAGATTAGTAATCAGGCTGTGAGAGGCCTTTCCTCCGCTTCCGTGATCAAGGAGAATTTTGTCCATATTTGATGGGATGTTCGGCATTTACCTTTCAAGTTTGTAACTTCTCAATAACTGCGGGCATTTGTTGATTCCGCTTCACGTAAACTCTCTCACAGGCGTTGTATGGGCGATTCATGAATCGCCACTACAATAGAAATGGGGAGAGAACGACCCAACTTATTGAGAAGTTACCCAAGTTCTTGTGAAGCCTGCGTTTACGTGTGGTAGTACCTGTAATAGGCAGCACATGTTCCTTCAGTTGACACCATGCATGGACCGACCGGATGTTCCGGGGTGCACGCCTTTTTATAAAGAGGACATTCCACAGGTGTTTTTAGGCCGACCAGTATCTCACCGCAGGCGCAGCCACTCGGCTCCTGTGAATCCTGCACTGAGAGCTGAAATTTTTTCTTGGCATTGAAGCCATCATATTTAGTACGAATCTCTAACCCGCTTCCCGGGATTATACCGATTCCCCGCCAGCTTGCCTCAGTTGGTTCAAAGACTTCATACATGATTTCCTGGGCCTTCCTGTTGCCCTCAAAAGTAACCGCCCTGCGATATTCGTTTTCCAGCCTGGCTTCGCATGCCTCTATTTGTAGTACCAGCCGGTAAATGGCTCGCAGAACGTCCACTGCCTCAAAGCCTGCGATCACGCATGGGATGTGGAACTTTTCAACAATAGGTAGATACGCGGAGCCTCCGATGATGACTGAAACATGGCCCGGGCAGATAAAGCCGTCAATATTGACGTCATCCCTTGCCAGAAGGGCAGTAAGTACGGGCGGAACAAGCTTGTGTGCCGAAATGACCGAAAAATTTGCCAGCTTCTTTTCACTTGCCTCGATGATTGAAGCAGCAATGGCGGGGGCTGTGGTTTCAAACCCAACTCCCAGAAAGACTACTTCTTTTTCAGGATACGCCTTTGAAAGCTCGATGGCATCCGACGGAGAGTATACAATACGAACATCCGATCTGTTTGCGCGTTCTTTCTGAAGCGAAGAATGTGTGCCGGGTACCCTTAATGTGTCTCCAAACGTGGCCACTATAACGTCTTTTTCCATGGCCAGGGCGACGAAGGTGTCAATTTCTCTTTGAGAGGTCACACATACGGGACAACCAGGTCCCGAAAGGAGTCTGATGGTTTCAGGCAGCAAGGACCTTATTCCGTTCCGAAAGATGGACATGGTATGGGTTCCACACACTTCCATCAGACGCACTTTTTTTCGACTTGTTGCGTGGATCCTGTCCACTATCTTCCGGGCAAGCTCTCCATCCCTGTATTCGTGAATATACTTCATAGCGATAAGTGATGCCAGATTACCGGATACCAGACGGCACATGATCGGAGCAGAGTCCTTTTGGGCTGCTAACGGCGCGCTTTTCATTCTGACTTTTAAGTAGTTAATAATGCTTAGCGACAGCAGCCGCTACCACTGCCTGTCCTAAAGAGATACCTCCATCGTTAGTCGGCACAAGACTATGGCTGAAAATCTCGAAGCCTTTTTTCTCCAGGGCTTCAGTCAGAGATCCCAACATGATTGCATTTTGAAATACGCCACCACTTAGAACTACACGATTTAATCCCGTATCTTCACGCAAAACCGAGCAGAGATCAGAAAAGAGTTGGATCAGGGTTGCATGAAACTTGCTGCTGATCTCAGATGCGTGTAAACGCTTTTCCGCGTCCCTTACAACGCCCGAAATAATCGGCTGAAACAGTATCTCATATACGCCTTTTTTCTGTTGCCACGTATACTCATAGCATTTTTCCGTGGTTCCTCCTGCTGCCATCTCTAATTCAACAGCCGCCTGTCCTTCGTAGGCTACCTTATTTCTGATGCCGACTATTGCAGCAACTCCGTCGAAAAGACGCCCCAGACTCGACGTTTGCGGAGAGTTGATTCCCCTGGAGATCATCTGGCAGATGGTCTTGATCTTTTCTTTTTCGACCTTCCAAAACAGCGGGAGTCTCAGTTCAAGGAAAGATTCGCCGAAAGTCTCATACAGATAACTGATAGCCATTCGCCACGGCTCCTTTATTGCGGCCGCACCACCGGGCATGGGAAGATAGGCAATGTGAGCTGCCCGCTTGAATCCATCCTCTTCAGCAATCAGAACCTCCCCTCCCCATATTGAACCGTCTGTTCCATAACCTGTTCCATCAAAGGAAAGCCCCAGTACCGGGCCGTCCAGCTTGTTTTCCGCCATACAGCTTACGATGTGTGCATGGTGATGTTGCACGGGGATCTTCTTTGCCCCTTCTTGTTCCTGCGCATATCTGGTGCTCAGATAATCAGGGTGCAGGTCGTGGGCTATGATCTTTGGATGGATATTAAGGATTCGCTCCATGTGTCGTATGGTGAGTTCGAAAAAACGGCATGTTTCGAGATCTTTCAGATCCCCTATGTGCTGGCTGACAAAGGCATTTTTTCCCTTGGTCAGGCATATGGTGTTCTTTAACTCCGCTCCGCAGGCAAGTATCTGCGGGACTTTTTCCCTGAGAAATATGGGAACGGGAACATATCCTCTTGATCGACGGATAAGCCGTGTTGATCCCCTCACTCTCCTGACGATCGAATCGTCACACCGGAGATAGATATCGCGGTTGTGTATCAAAAAGTAATCGGCAATATTACCAAGACGTGTAAAGGCCTCATTATTATGAATAACAATGGGTTCTTCGCTAAGATTGCCACTGGTCATCACAAGTGCTGTGAAATCATGGCTCAAAAGGAGATAATGAAGCGGGGTGTATGGAAGCATAGCTCCGAAGTTCTTATTCCGGGGCGAGATTTGAGGGGATAGGGGATTTGGCTCTCTTTTTTTGATCAAAACAATCGGGCGCCGGGAAGAGCTCAGAATGGCCTCTTCAGCCGGGTCGATGTGCGCATACCTTCGAATTCGCGCAAGATCATAAGACATCACTGCAAGTGGTTTTTCTTCCCGGTGTTTTTTTTTTCGCAACCTGGTCACAGCACTGGTGTTTTCTGCATCTACGGCCAGGTGGAAACCCCCTAAGCCCTTTATCGCAACGATATAGCCCTGTTTGAGGAGTTCCGCGGCCTTCTTGATAGGATCCCTGGCAAGAACGCGCACACGCCGGCTGTCATAAATAGCGACAGTCGGTCCGCATTCCGCACAGCAGTTTGGTTGGGCATGAAATCTGCGGTTTGCCGGGTCATCATATTCTTTCTGACATTCCGGACACATCGTAAAATGTCTCATGGACGTCTTTGGACGATCGTAGGGGATGTCGTCTATGATGGTATAC
>QMMV01000210.1 GCA_003647435.1 Deltaproteobacteria bacterium
ACAACGTCCCCTGGGAGAGACAGATCAATAAGCACTTTTAAATCCGGATTTATTGCCATCGTAGGTGCACCCAATGTGGGTAAGTCCACATTGTTGAACCAGATACTCGGGCAGAAGATCGCGATTACCTCGGAAAAACCACAGACCACCCGCACTCGCATCCTTGGTGTGGCACATCTGCCACAAGCCCAGTTGATATTTCTTGATACTCCCGGTATTCATCGCGCAAGGGGGCCGTTGAATATGCGCATGGTAGAAACGGCGTTAAAGGTCCTGTCCGACGTGGACGTAGTTGTCTTTATTGCAGATGCAGCCTCACCTGATGAGACATCAGATGAAATCATCATTGAGTCTTTAAAGAAGAAAGAGCTGCCCGTCATTCTTGCCATCAACAAGGTCGACCTGGTGGAAAAGAGAAATCTCCTTCCTCTGATCGATCACTGGCATAAGGCCTACCCTTTTAAGGCGATTGTGCCGATCTCGGCTCTGCATGGGATCCAGACCGATAAACTTCTCGAAGAGATGGTTAACCTGCTTCCCGAAGGACCAAAGTATTTTCCGGGCGAAGAGATTACCGATCTCCCGGAACGTTTCATCGCAGCCGAGATAATTCGCGAAAAGGTCTTTAGGCTGACATCGCAGGAGATTCCTTATGCCGTGGCGGTCACGGTTGATTCATTTAAGGAGGACACGGGGAAAAACCTGATCAGGATCGAGGCCGTCATTCATGTCGAACGTGAAAGCCAAAAGCCGATTATCATCGGCAAGAAAGGAAGAATGCTCAAAGAGATCGGTAAACAGGCAAGGATGGACATACAAACGATGGTGGGCTGCAAGGTCTTCCTAAAGTTGTGGGTCAGGGTTCAGAAAAACTGGACACGTGATCAAAAGGCCATCAGGGAATTTGGATATTGACATGATCCTGTCGTTTCACCCGAATATTGTTGCTGATAAAAATAGACTTTGTGCAGGCAGGCCTCCAGATAGTGATGATCTTGCCGCCATTTGCATGGCAAAGGCTGTCATCCTCCCTCAAGGGGCAAGCGAGACCCTGTACAGGATGTGCCGCAAGCATTGCCCCAATGTATTTCCGAACTATGATGTCCGGTATGATTTTCCGGGCAAGCTCGGCCAGACCAGGTTATTTGAAGGCAGAGGTGCCCGGTTTCCAAGGACGTATTGTTTTCAGACGGTTTCTTCATACTACAACCATCTGGGGAAAGATGCAGATATTTCCCCTTTGGGTTTTCCATGCGTCTTTAAGTTCGACCGGGGTGGTGAGGGGGAAGGGGTCTTTTTGCTAAAAGAGGCAGCCGCTTTAAGAAAAGCCTTAGAAAAGGCAAAAGTCGGAGAAAAAAGCGGGCAGAAGGGTTTTTTACTCCAGCAATACATTCCTTCGGGTGGCCGCAGCCTACGTGTGGTAGTGATCGGGGATCAACTTTATAGCTACTGGCGGCGGCGGGGAGACAGATCCGAATTTCTTGCTAATCTCAAAGCCGGAGGGGCGATTGACCATGAGTCGGATCCAGGATTGCAGCAAGCAGGCAGGGCCGCCGTCAAGGATTTTTGCTCAAAGACGGGGATTAATCTTGCCGGATTTGATCTCATCTTTTCAGAGAGCGAAAAAATGCCAGAGCCTTATTTTCTTGAGATCAACTATTTTTTTGGCAGGCGGGGCCTTGGAGGCTCACATGCCTATTACGAATTGCTGAGCAGCGCGATAAGTAAGTGGCTCGAACGGATCGGATTAAGCCTTTGAACCTTTCGGCTGAAAACGTTTCGGCATGTTGGTTCTTCGACTTCTTGTCAAGGCACCGGGGTGTGCTGAACGCCGAGATGGCGCCTTTTTCCGCACCGGGTGATAAGACCTCGCCCGGTCTTCTTCATACAGGCTGTCATCGGCCCACTCCACTTTTATCTTTTCTCCGATAAACTTTTCTACAGCCTCCAGATAGTAAACATAGGTTTCACAGGCAAGCGTAATGGCCCTTCCGGGCTTGCCTGCCCGACCGGTGCGCCCTATGCGATGGACATAGTCCTGGGGATCCTGGGGAATGTCATAGTTTATAACTGTGTCGATATCTTCCACGTGGATCCCGCGGGAGGCTACATCTGTAGCAACCAAGATCTTGATTTTGCCGGCCTTGAACCCCTGAATAATTTTCAAGCGCTTTTTCTGGTTGACCAACCCGCTGATCCCAACGGCAGCATAGCCGTTAGCCTTTAGCTTAAAGGTGAGCATGTCAACGCCTGTCCGGGTGTTTGAGAAAATCAGAATGTGATGCCATGGCTCATGCTTTAAAAGGCCGAGCAAAAGGTGCAGCTTTTGATCATTTCCTACATGGTAAAGGGTCTGGTCGATCTCTTCCAGCGTGATCTTTTTGCCGGCTGCACGCACCTGCTGCGGGTTATTCATGTACTGATAGGCAAGCTCCATGACCGCATATGAAAGTGTAGCGGAAAAAAGCATCGACTGCCTCCTGCTATACGGCGGCAACAGCCTGAGAATATACCGGAGGTCTTTTATAAACCCCATATCAAAGAGCCGGTCTGCTTCATCTATGACCAGAATCTGCACTCCCTTAGGGCTGAAAGCCTTTCGTTTCATGTAGTCAATAAGACGGCCGGGGGTGGCCACTACGATGTCTGCGCCTTTGCGAAGAGCCTTTTGCTGCTTTACGTAGTCAACGCCGCCAAAAACAGGCAGAGCCTTGAATTCAGTATGCTTCCCCAGAAGTTCTGCCTCTTCACAAATTTGAACCGCCAGTTCCCGGGTAGGTGCAATGATGAGGGTCCGCGGCCCACGTCTCCTCGTTGGTGGGTTATTCACGAGGCGATTGAATATGGTAATGAGAAAGGTTGCGGTCTTTCCTGTGCCAGTCTGGGCCTGAGCTGCAATATCTTTTCCTTTTAATGTAAGAGGCAGCGCAAGCTCCTGAATGGGCGTACAGTGTGTGAAGCCGGCAGATTCTATCCCCTTTAGAACTTCTTCAGATAGATTAAACTCCGAGAACGGTACTTTCGTGGTAGTTTCTGGATCTGATCTTTTCATCTGTATTTCTTCTCAGAGTATAAAGCATATTCTGCCTATTTACAAACTTACAACAAGGATTGTGCGTTCTGTTAAGCGTTTGCCGCTTCCATATCCGGAATCTCATCACAATTTAGGTTTTGGAAACATCATTGCGCGCGAGCACTCCGATTATAAAGAGGCTCACTGTTTGAGACGGTTTCTAAGCGGAGTTGCTGCATGCTCATCAGGTCTATTTTTAAAATAAACAGCTAAAGTGTTACAGAATCTCTTTATCTCATTCCCTAAAACGTGTTATAAAGGGCCAACGGTTCGTAAACTGGTCAGTTCATAAAAATGGTTATGCCCGAGTTTGAAACAGATGATATTGCAATCCGCAGGGAGAAGGAAAAGGCCAGGGAATTGCGGCGATCGCAATGGTGGAAGCGAAAGCTGGCCAGGGGACGATGCTATTACTGTGGCAGGTCTTTTCCCCCGGGGGAGCTCACGATGGATCACATTGTCCCTCTGGCGAGGGGGGGCAAGTCAACAAAAGGAAACGTCGTGACCGCATGCAAAGAATGCAACACCAAGAAAAAATCGATGCTCCCTATTGAATGGGAAGAATACTCGCTGTCTCTTGGAAAAGATAGTGACAAATAACGTAAAATGCGCTGCGAAGTCGCAAGCGGAGCGAGCGATTTCCGCAGAATTACAACGTGACGCAATTGATTTCAACGTTTCAACCTGACGCAACCGCTCCTTTCAAGATCATGTCCGGAGATTGCAGTCGCTTCGGCCCGGCTTCTCAACACCTTCGTAATCTTGATTTCCCCTATCTTTTGGCCTGGAATCAGGTAAATCCCACCTCCCGTTCCTCTGATCGGCTCCCCTGCTCCAAAGACTTCCAGGATATCTCCTTCAGCAAGGCCTACATCTTTGCCGGCGGCCAGTGTAAATGTATCGTCCGAAACAGCGCAGATGTAACCCTTCCAGGGTTCATTGCCTAAGCGTCTGGAAATATTCTTCCTGATATCAGGAATCATTTTGGCAAGAAGGCGGTTTGCAACTCCCTTTTCGTATCTGTTTCCTTTCTTGATGCCTTGCCACTCTTCTTCAGAAACTTCTACTGTGCGCTGGAACATTTGATTGTACAGTATCGTTGCAGTTTCCACATCATAGGCTACAATGCGCATTGAAAGTCTTGTCAGAAAGCACGTGTGCCTGAATCCCCAAATGCCCCGTTTCTCCGTAACTCCCTGTATTCCCTCGATGCTTTGCTCGAGCACCGCATTAAGGCCATATTTTTTGCCCACCTTAGCCAGGGCCAAGGTATCGATCTGGCCGGAAGAAGAGCGAGGTACCTGCTCCATGGCCTTCCGCAGATTGCGGGAATCTACCAGAACCAAGCCATTGCCGTAAGCCTTGAGAGAACTCTTCAGCTGGATGCTGGCAGCATTCGCAAATTCCGTGCCTCCATAGCCTGATCTGTTTATGGTGCCGAGAAATGCGACTTTTTTCTTTAGAGCCCGCCCTGTACCCATTATGTCATAGTAAATCTTTTTGGTAGTGGCACAGCCTGAAGCCATCAGACACGCAAGCAAGCAAACAGTAAGAAAAATAGCGCCTTCCCTTCGTATAATCTTCATCCGTTTCATCCCTTGTATTCCGCGCGTAC
>QMMV01000211.1 GCA_003647435.1 Deltaproteobacteria bacterium
CCTGGCCAAATTTGAGCTTTGTAAACCGGATAGTGGTTTTATCACCAAATAGATTGTACCTGACTAAGCTAGCAATATCAAAGGACCTTTTTGAAATGGACAGGAAAAGCTTAGAAAGATCCGACCGTTTTGCCTTAGGAACCAGCTGGAGGACATAGCGGTCAGGTTCCTGGAATTGTTCGGGCGCCAGTTTGACGATGAAGTCCTTTCGAAGCAAGTCCGGATCGGCGAGCACATCGAGTCCCTTTGTAGTCCCAAAGTAGCCGGCCGCTTTGCCAAACATAACCTGATTTTCTGCCTGCCGATATATCCAGACGGTTTTGCCGTCTGTAAGAATGAGATGTTCTTGCGGCATCTTGTAGTGCCAGCGCATCATGTCGGGGCGCTTAAAGTAGACATGTCCCGTGGCAGTATCCACAACGTCGGCAGCCTTCAAGTAGGATTCCTGGACAAAATCTGCCTCAAAATCGCTCGCTTTGTATCGTTGTTGAACTCGTTGCAGGATATCAGAGAGAGGCAACGCCTCTGATGCGAAAAGACTGCCTTGGAAGAAAAGGATAAACAGCATCATGAACCCTGCAGATGCAAAGATAGTTGAACGAAATGACAAGGAAGGTTGTGATCTTATGTCCATTGTCTTCATCGGTTAGAGATCCTTGTAGCTCTTAACCAGGACTTCTCGCGGTTTGCTTGCCTCGCTGGGGCCCACAATCCCCTCTCGTTCCATCATCTCAATCATTCGCGCAGCTCGATTATATCCCACTCTCAGGCGACGCTGGATCATTGAGATGGAAGCCTGCCTGGTTTCGGTGACCAGGGCTACTGCCTCATCATATTTTTCATCATGTTCATCGTCAGCTCGTGAGTTTTCATCCTCCGGCGTGGCTTTCAGGATCTCTTCTTTATAAATGGGTTGTTGCTGGTTTCTCAAGAATTCAATAACCCTGCTGAGTTCGGGCTCTGAAACATAAGCGCCGTGTATGCGTTGCAGTCTGGAAGTCCCTGGAGGGAGTAAGAGCATATCCCCATTTCCGAGTAAATGTTCTGCTCCGTTGGCATCCAGGATCGTTCTTGAATCGGTCCGGGAGGAAACCTGGAAGGAGATTCTGGAAGGGAAGTTTGCTTTAATGATACCTGTTAGAACATCGACTGATGGCCTTTGTGTGGCGATCAACAGGTGAATACCTGCCGCACGAGCCATTTGCGCAAGGCGGGTGAGAGCTAACTCCACGTCCCGGGAGGCAATTAGCATGAGATCAGCCAGTTCGTCAATCACAATCAAAATAAGAGGAAGTGGTTCATCTGTTCCACGTGCCTGGGATCCCGGCAACTTTCCAGAAGCGGAAGCCTGTTTTAGGGCCTTCTTTTCCTTGAGCACTTTCTTATGGTATTGTTGTATGTTGCGGACACTCTGTTCGGCCATCAAGGCATAACGGCGTTCCATTTCGTGAACCGCCCAGGCGAGTACACGGGTGGCCTTTTTAGCTTCAGTTACAACCGGTGCGAGCAAATGGGGGATACCCTCATAGGTAGACAACTCGATACGCTTGGGGTCAATCAACAGCAGTTTCACTTCATCCGGGGTTGCCTTGTAGAGGACGCTGCAAATCATGGTGTTCAGGGCGACACTCTTGCCTGAGCCTGTGGCACCGGCAATAAGTAAATGAGGCATTTTCCTCAGATCCGTTATCACGGGGTTGCCCATAATATCCTTGCCCAGGGCCAGGGTAAGCTTCGATCTGGATTTTTCAAATACATCTGTGGCAATAATATCCTTTAATCTGACAGTTTCCCGCTCGACGTTTGGTACCTCTATGCCAATGCGGGCCTTTCCGGGGACGGGAGCTACGATACGGACACTGGTAGCACGTAGCGCCAAAGCGAGATCGTCTGCAAGGTTGACGATCTTGTTTATCTTGATCCCTGGTGCGGGCTCAAATTCATACATTGTTACAACAGGCCCAGGAGAGACAGCCACAACCCGGCCAGACACATTAGAATCGCCCAACTTTTTTTCCAGCAGCCTTGATTGCATCTGAAGGCTTTCGCTATCCATCGCTTTTATATCGCCTTCAGAGCCTTCCAGAAAGTCTATCGAAGGAAGCTCAAAGCCGTCATGAGATGTCATAAACTCAAAAGCTTCCTGTCTGGGTGGGGGCTGTTTTGGTTGTGCCGGTAAGTGCTTAATGATTTCTATTGGCGTTTTTTTCCCTGATGACGGGGGCTTTTCTTTTGTTTTGGTTCGCTTTCTGGCCTTATGGTGGCGTTCTCTCCAGATTAACCACGTAGTTTTCATCCAGGCAAGAATAGTCGCACACCCTCTGGTAAACGCACGGGCGAGGCTAATGAGGGAGAGATGGGTGGTCATGATAAGACCGATGGCCAAGAGAGTGAGCAAAGAGATCAGACCGCCGCTGGTGCCACCATATTTTGCGATGAGCCTGGCTAAAAAGATCCCAACCATGCCGCCACTTGAAAAACACCTTCCAAAAAGGAGATAATCCGTTTTGTACATAGAGAGGAGGGCACCGGTGGTGATCACTAAAATGAGTCCGCCTAAAAGGGCGGGAAGGATCGTTTTCCTGTGGCGATTGCTCAGGATATGTATTGTAACAACAAGCAAGACAACCGGTATCCATAGAGCACCGAGTCCGAATACCCCAATCAGGAGACCGGCTACGTAAGCCCCTGCCGGGCCAAACATGTTCTGGATCTCTTCCGCCCCTCCGGCACGATTGATAGAAGGGTCTGATGGATGATAGGAAAAAATACTCACAGCCGTAAAGATCACGATAAAAGTGAGAATAATCGCCAGGATTTCCTTGCGCATCTTATGCCTTTATACCTTGCTTACCCTTGCTCGGCCCTGATTTTTTCAAGCTTTTGTATCATAATCGAACGGACCGATTCCATCAGGGCTTTCCTGTCTCTCGAATTAAAAGAAGAAGTGTCGATAGGGGGATTGATACTCACCGTGATCCGACCCGGCCTGATACAAAGACTCCCCCTGGGCATAATATTGTGTGTTCCACTGATTACAACAGGGACAATCGGCTTTTTGGAATGAATCGCCAGGTGAAAGCCGCCTCCCTTAAATTGCTTTATTTCGCCGTCGGGGCTGCGTGTCCCCTCCGGAAAAATCACGACAGAGACCCCGCTGGCAATCTTTTCGGCCGCTTCATGGAGGCTTCTGTGGGCGGATCTGCGATCAGTTCGATCAATACTGATGTATCCTGCCTTAACCATACCGTATCCTAAGACGGGGATATCGAACAGCTCTGCCTTGGCCAGCCACCGAAACTGGACCGGAAGACATGCAAGAACTGCCAGGATATCAAACATGCTCTGGTGATTAGCCATGTAAATATAAGTAGCATGAGGATCAATATGATGCAATCCCTGAAGAGTTACTTTCACCCTGCTCACAAACAGGATTGATTTTGCCCACAGTCTTGCTGCTAAATGTGGGATGTTGCCGTTCTTTTGGAACAATGAGGCGATGATAACGGGCACTGCAAAGACACAGGTTGCAATAGAAACAAAGATTGCAATAAGGGTGCTTCGCACGATGAGCCAGCAAGCTAACGATTGTTTCATCTCTTGGTTTACTATTCCAACGTCATAAATCCTGCGGGATGCCTGCAGGAAATACTTTATCATATGCGTACCTTATGATAAAGGAAAAATGAAACAGAAAATCCCGCAGCACCATAAGTGCTGCGGGATTTTCTTACGCTTTTCGCCTTCGAATCAGAGATGACTATTTGTTGTCCTTGACCTCCTCAAATTCTGCGTCAACGACTTCTTCCTCCTTGTCCGTTTTGGGCTTTGCCTCGGTTGATGGTCCTCCGGCTTCCTCAGCCGGCTTGGCTCCGGCTGAGGCTTTAGCATACATGGTCTCTGCTAATTTATGCGAGGTTTGCGTAAGTTCTTCACTCAGACGCTTGATCTCTTCAGTGTCGGTCCCTTCCATAGCCTTCTTGAGAGCTTCTATCGCACGTTCGATGTTTGCTTTAAGGCTTGGATCAACCTTATCGCCCAGTTCTTTCATCGACTTTTCGGTCTGGTATATAAGGCTGTCGGCGTTGTTTCTTGCTTCAACCAAAGCCTTTTTCTTTCTGTCTTCTTCGGCATGTAGTTCGGCATCCTTGATAAGTCTTTGAATCTCTTCTTCCGAAAGCCCGCTTGAGGCCGTGATTTTTATAGATTGTTCTTTCCCCGTCCCGAGATCTTTCGCCGAGACATGAACAATTCCGTTTGCATCAATATCAAAGGTGACTTCAATCTGGGGAATACCTCTCGGTGCCGGGGGAATTCCTACCAGTTCAAACCGCCCCAGTGTCTTGTTGTCTGAGGCCATCTCGCGCTCTCCCTGGAGGACGTGAATAGAAACCGCGGTCTGATTGTCAGCGGCGGTGGAAAATATCTGGCTCTTTTTCGTAGGGATAGTTGTGTTTTTTTCAATCAACTTTGTACATATGCCGCCAAGAGTCTCGATACCGAGGGACAGGGGCGTTACATCCAGCAGAAGCACATCCTGGACGTCACCTTTCAAGACGCCTGCCTGGATCGCAGCCCCGATGGCGACCACCTCGTCTGGATTGACACCCTTGTGAGGTTCTTTATGGAAAATAGATTTTACCTTCTGCTGGACGGCCGGCATTCGGGTCATGCCGCCTACGAG
>QMMV01000212.1 GCA_003647435.1 Deltaproteobacteria bacterium
ATATTCACCCTTGACGATAACTGATATTGTGAGCGAATGGATGTGATTTGAACTTCTAAGCGCTGTTTTTTCTTTACGCTCAGTTACCTGCCTGCCGGCAGGCAGGGGCTCGAGTTTGAGACGGTCTCCAATCGGATGACCTGTCCGCAATAATATTTTCAAAAAGCTAAACTGATACTACCTTTCTTATTTGTAACACTCCAATAAGGGATGATACAAACGTTCATGTCTCGAAATTTCTACAACCTATTGACATCGTAGATATTTATTAGCCCTATTGCAAACTCGCTCAGGGAATAATGGAATGATGGAACCGTGGAATGATGTAGAAGAAAAAAGAGGTTCCGACGCAGAGCATCGGAACCAGGATAAAAATTTTCTTGAACCCAATCTTCCACCATTCCGTTATTCCAATTGTGAGCGAAGCGAACTAAGTTCGGCATCTTAGGTACTTTGAACTTTAGGCACTTTTTAGAGCCGCCTCAGCTATTTTACTGTAAACTGCACCGCCGGGGTGCAACTTGCTTCTAAACAGTACTACCGAATCTGCCCTGAAAGATCCTGTTTCGAAATCTTCCAATTCTTGCAGAGCCTTGCTCAGCTTGTCCCGATCGAGCCGGTTTCTGATCCGGCCAAGGGTGAGATGACCCTTGAAGGGTCGCTTTTCCTTCTCAAATCCATGGCTTTTAAGCTCAGATTCAAGATCTCTCTGCAGTGCATGCAATATTTCTAAATCGCCTGTTATGCCCAGCCAGATAACACGTGGACGCCTGAAGTCCGGAAAAACACCGATTCCTTTCGCTTTCAAGGTAAAAGGTCTGAAAGCCCTTGTTGCCTGCTCGATAGCGGACTCAACATGGCTCACATCTGTTGGGCTTATATTTCCGAGAAACTTCAGCGTCAAGTGTATGCCTTCCGGACGCACCAATCTAATGCCAAGACCGGTGCGCCGTAGCTTTTCCTGAGCCGCTGAAATGGCCTTGAGAATAGATTCCGGCAAAGGAATCGCTATAAAAGCCCGTATCTTTTCACTCATGGATTAAAGACTGACAGTAATTCCGTATCAGTATGAGGGCTTGCTGTGAAGCCTTTTCTTTAATCTCTGCCCGGGTGCCTCGAAAGAGGTACTTCCAGGACTGAACATCCTCATTCCCTGCCATGGCCATGTGAACCGTGCCAACCGGTTTACTTGGTTCACCCCCTGTAGGGCCGGCAATGCCGCTGATCGCAAAGCCGAGGTCTGTGTCCGCCAGCCGTTTTACGCCGATTGCCATAGCCCGGACGCACGCTTCACTAACAGCGCCGTCTTTTTTGATAATCTCTTCTGGGACTTTCAGTAATTTAATCTTTGACCGGTTACTGTACGTAACTGCACCCATTTCCAGATAATTTGAGCTGCCCGAAATGTTTGTAAGACGGTGGCAGATCAAACCGCCGGTGCATGATTCGGCTATCGCTATGGTTATCTTCAAACAGATAAGCAGGTCTGCTACGTGCTGTTCAAGGTCATCATTTTTCATCACAATACCTGCCTTCCTTTGCTACCACAGACTAAAAAAACTGCATTATTAATCTTAGCACAACATTAGCATAAATACCAGCAAGGAGATCATCGCCGACCACACCCCATCCGGCCTTCAGTTTGGATTCCACCTTTCTGATAGGGAAAGGTTTAGTAATGTCCATGATCCTGAAGATTACAAAACCGGTTATCACGGTTTCTGCATTCCACGGGATAAAAAAAAGCGTGACAAGGAGACCCGCTATTTCATCTATAACAATCAAAGGGGTGTCTTTTTTATTGAATACTTTTTCGGCTTCACTTGATATGAAGATGGCAACTCCGGAAAAGACTGTGATAAACAAGGCGCACTGAAATGGACCGAGTCGTGAAAGGAGATAGGAAAGAGGGATGGCGACCAGCGTGCCAAAGGTGCCCGGTGCAATGGGGATGTACCCTGCATAACAACCTGTTGCCAGGAAAATCACACATTTTTGTCCAACCTTACACACGCACTCCTTACCTTGAGATCTCCTTGACAATAGCCTGATAGACGGCCTTAAGAGGTATGTTCTTTTCGAGGGCGATCCTTTTACAATCTTCGTATTCAGGCACGATAGACATTGCACCCTCCGGACCCAGGATTTCTTTTACATTTACGTTGCCGAACGATGTGACAGCGGTTTTCCGTTTTCGGGGAAGCTTACATCGTTCTGCCTTATAATAACGTACCCCTGTGGCTGTTGTTTCGGAGAGAATTCTCTCAATTATTCTGCTTCGGTTCTTTTCTTCACATATCACATGAATCATGGTTCCCGGCCTGTTTTTTTTCATTGATATCGGAAGCCAGGCTACATCGAGGGCGCCGTCATCAAAAAGTCTATCCATGACAAACCCGAATATTTCCGCACTCATGTCATCAATGTTGGTTTCCACCACTGTCACGCAGTCTGTTTCGTATGCAGGAGCAGCTTCACCTATCACAACACGCAGCATATTTGGTACCTCTTCCAGCTCTCTGGACCCGGCGCCATAACCAATTTGACTGATCCGCATCCGCGGCATCGGGCCAAAATTTTCAGCAACACACGTGATGATTGCTGCGCCGGTTGGTGTGACCAGCTCGTGGGGAATCCCTGTGCCGTAAACGGGTACTCCATGAAGTAGGGCAAGGGTGGCCGGGGCCGGTACCGGAAGGGTACCATGTTGACACCTCGTGAAGCCCTTGCCGAGTGGAATTTCTGATGCAAATGTTTTTTCGATTTCGAGCTGATCCATTGCCAGAGCAGCACCCACTATATCGACAATGGCATCAGCACCACCCAGCTCGTGAAAGTGCACTTCTTCTTTAGGACAATTGTGAATTGAGGCCTCAATCTCTGCCAGCCTGGCAAAGACCTTTAGGCTCAACTGCTTGACTTTTTCTTTAAGCTCACTTTCCCGGATAAGCTTCTCGATGTCGGAATAACGTCTGGCAGTCTTGTCTTTGTCTTCAACTATAACCCTGACCTGCCGGCCGTGGATATTCATCCGGCCGGCAGTCTTTGTCTCGAGATGAAATCCTGGAAGGGGAAGGCCGCCAATTTTCTCTTCAATGAGCGCAGGTGGGACCCCTAAGTGAATCAGGGCACCCAGTATCATGTCGCCGCTGATCCCTGAAAAACAATCAAAATAGGCGATTTTCATCTTAATTTGTCGCTTTTGTAGTTTTTAGGTTTCTCAAGCATATCTATAAAGTTGACGTAGCATGTGACCCTTTAAAAGTCAAAACCTGATGAATCATAAATAATCCACATAACCTCAATCTCCTTCTGCATGGAGTTGTATGATTTCAAGGAGAAGTTTTGCAGACCGCACCATATCATCCAGCCGAATCGATTCGCGCACGGTGTGCACATCCTTCATTCCGGTCCCGAGTACTCCAGTGACAATACCATGTTTGAAGAATACATTCGCATCGCTGCCTCCGCCCTTGGTTTCTGTTTTCATGCTTTGTCCAAGACGCCCTGCCGCCTTCTTTGCCAGTGTCACCACAGGATGGTCATCCGGGATTTTCAGGAGGGGAAAATCTTCCCGGACCTCGGTTTCCAGGCGTGGAAGCCCATCGTCTGAGGGATGTGCCGCCTTGTAATTGGAAATATGGTGTTCAAAGCTGCGAATAATTTGTTTTGTTTCCCGGTCCAGTTTTTCAGGACTGTGACTGCGCACCTCGCCGGCAACGGTGACAAGCGACGGCACAATATTTGTGGCCTTGCCCCCCTCAATCAGCCCGATATTGGCTGTGGTTTCCTCATCGAGGCGGCCGAGACGAAGTTCAGAGATCGCGCCGCTGGCAAGCTGTATGGCATTAATCCCTTTTTCGGGTGCAGCACCTGCATGGGCATCCCGACCATGAACCTTGAACTGAATGTGATTGGCAGCAGGGGTTCGGGTCACAATCTCGTCTGTGTCACTTGAATCAAGACTATAACCGTACCTGGATCTGATAAGGGAATAATTAAGATTCTTGGCTCCCAGGAGTCCTACTTCTTCACAGATGGTGACAACCACCTCAAGGGGGCCGTGAGGAAGATTATGTTCGTGGAGCGTCTTGATGGTTTCAATAATAATGGCCAGGGCGGATTTGTCATCAGCCCCAAGAATGGTTGTGCCATCACTTTTGAAGGTGCCCCCTGAAAAAATCACCTTTATTCCTTCCCCTGGCTGGACTGTGTCCATGTGGGCGTTGAGGAGCAGTGGTGCGACATCTGTTTTGATTCCTCTGAATCTTGCGATCAGGTTGCCGGTATCGCTTCCCACTTTTGAGCCGGCTGAATCCGTCAATACCTCGGCGCCAAGGGATTTGAAGATTTCTGTCAGGGTTTTTGCAATAGTCCTCTCTTTTCTTGAAATACTGTCTATTTGAACAAGGTTCTTGAAAAGGCGGCTCAAACGATCTTGGTTTATCATAAGCTGCTTCTCCTTTCGCCAGAAGGGGATTATTTCCTGATAACATTCCGGCCGTCCTGTGGGCGGACAGAAAATTATTGACAAAAGAAGGAATTGATATAAAAATATCGGTATCAGTTTAGCTTTTTGAAAATATTATTGCGGACAGGCCATCCGATTGGAGACCGTCTCAAACTCGAGCCTAACTGAGCGTAAAGAAAAAACAGCGCTTAGAAGTTCAAATCAGATCCAT
>QMMV01000213.1 GCA_003647435.1 Deltaproteobacteria bacterium
GACAATCACTACCGCAGGGATAAACAGGTAAAATACGCCTTCAATCCCGCTACGGGTGGTTTTGACAAGAGTTATAAAGATGTAAGTGACAATTCTGACTATGACGATAGGAGATTTTTTGCCCGTTTTAACTATGACTTTTCTGACGCTACCGGCATTATGTTTGCTGGAAGCTATACCAAAGCTGACACAGAAATGGGAAAAACCCATTATCTTCCTGTGGAGCGCGATGTAGATACAGAAAAAAAATTATATTTTCTAAGCCTTAGCGGACATACTACAGTGCTTAACAGCCTGAACATAGACATGCGTGTTTTTACCAACTATGACAAGAATGATTCAAAGTGCGAACATATTATCAAGAATACTGCTCCCTTTGGACCTCCATTTTTGTTTGAATACGGATATCGTGAGTATTGGGGAAGGGATACCGGTATCCAAATCAAGGCGTCTATGCCACTTGGAAATTTGAATTATATAACGGCTGGTGCCGATTTCAGTTTCAAGAAAGGATATTGGAAAAACAGCAAAGAAGACGGGACGGTGATTGGCCACACCATGGACGAATCCATGAACAGTCAGGCGATTTACCTTCAAAACGAAACAGAACTCTTTTCCTCCCTTATAGTCACCCTGGGGGTAAGGTATGACATGAACTCGGAATCCGAGGATTCTTTCTCTCCAAAACTCGGCCTTCTGTATAAATTGAATGATCGTGTAAGTTTTCGGGGTTCTGCAGGCCGGGCATTTCGTGCACCCAACCTCAATGAGCTATATACGCCAACATGGATGATGATTCCAGGGGTACCTTTTGAATCCAACCCTGATCTCGACCCTGAGATCATCTGGTCCTACGATCTGGGCACATCAATTCGACTTACTGATAGAATTGATTTTAATCTGACCGGCTTTTATTCCAAAGCCAAGGATCTTATCTCAAATCCCATTACCGGCGGTGTCATGCGCTACGAAAACATAGATGAAGTCGAAACTGACGGCTTCGAGGTAGGCCTTGAAGGAAAGATACTTCCTTGGCTGAGCGGTTATGTCAATTATACGTATACGCATTCCGAGGATAAGAAGGAGGGACGGTTAGGCGACAGGCCGCTCCATCAGGCGAACGCCGGAATCCGAACTGTCCACGAATTCGGCGCGAAGACCCGTGTTACTGCATCACTGGATGCCAGATACAACGGAAGTATGTTTTTCGAGGATAGGAGGACAGGAAAAAAGATCGACCTTGATCCATTCACAGTGCTGGATTTTAATCTGCGCCTCGATCTTTTTGATCGTCTTCAAATTAAAGGAGCAGTCACCAACATCACCAACGAAGATTATGAGATTCATGGTTCTGTTTTAGGCCCGGAACGTTGCTACTGGGTAGGGATTGATTATCGATTCTAAAGACGCGCGCTTTGCTACTAAAAATGAAAAGAACCTAAATCTGGTTTTTATACCTTTTGTGCGGGAACAGGAGGTAAGGGGGGTCTGTGATGAGAACAGGCAGGATTATGGTCATTTCGCTGTTATTCTCTATCCTATTCTTTTTGGGTTGTACTGAAAGGGTAGAGGAAGAGAGTGGCAACAAACAACATATGCTCAATGAATTGAAAATCGGCACTGGATGGGATGCGACCCGTCCTGGAGATTATGAGCCCTTTGGGATGTGGGAGCCTGCATGCCTGATCTATGAATCACTCGTCAACCTTGATGAAGATTGCCGGCCCGTGCCATGCCTTGCCGACAAATGGGAGGTTTCCGATGATGGCTTGGTTTATACATTTTCTTTGCACAAAGGTATCAGGTTTCATGATGGTACACCTTTCAATGCAAATGCAGTGAAGATCAACTTTGAAAGACTGGGGGGAAAAAACTGGCAGGCACTAAAAAGGGTGGTGAAGCAAATCAAGGTCAGAGATGAATTTACTGTTCAATTTATTCTGTCAAGACCCGACCCTCTCTTTTTTATGCATCTTGCAGGCAGCGGATGCGGAATAGTCGCTCCAGGGGCTATAGAGGCCAAGATCTCAAATAATAAATCGGGTGGGTTATCAATGCCTGGAGCAACACGGATTAAGCCCGAAGCAAAAGAAATGAAGGACAAAGCAAAATCGTATGTCGTTACAAAGGCGATCGGCACAGGCCCCTATAAATGGGATGAAGAATCTTATCGACGGGGAAAATCATTTAGTGTTGTTAGGAATGATGACTACTGGCAGGACAAACCGGTTTTTAAAAAAATTACATGGGTTGTTATTCCTGATCCAAGCGCGAGAACCATTGCACTTGAATCCGGTGAAATAGAGATGACAGGCCAATCTCCCAATGCGAGCCTTACTGAAGAAAATATTATTGCCCTCAAACGAAATGACAAGATCAGGTTGTCAAAAGCGAACAACTGGGGAGCGCGCCTGGTCATAGTAAATCACAAACGCCCTCCGTTTGATAATATCAATGTTAGACGGGCGCTCAGATATGCCATTGACTATAATGGGCTCCAGACAGTTTTTGGCGAACTGGCTACTGTCTGTCCCGGTCCGTTTGGACCAAATACGCCTTTTACAGATCCAGCCGTTAAGCTGCCTCAATATAATCCCGAAAAGACGGAGGCTATCCTTGATCAGGAGGGGCTTTTAGATACCAATGGGGATGGTTTTCGCGAATACAATGGCAAGACAATAGAGATCGGAATATTGACTTCAAAAAATACGGCCATGGGTGTTCTCCTATGTGAATATCTTGAAAAAGTTGGCATCAAGGCCCGTTTGAGGCCCAAAGAAAGCGGCGTAATATTTCAGGTGCTCGACCAGATGGACTACGATATTGCCGTAGATCCGAATATCCCCTCTTTTTACCTCGATCTTTACGACACATTTCATTCACACGGCAGGTGGTCGATTCATCTGGATAATCCAAAAATCGACAAACTGCTGGATTGGTACATGGTTTGTAGCGATTATGAAAGGTTCAAACAATTAAGTAAACAAATCCAGGAAGAAATCCATAAACAGGCAGTTATCCTCTTTGCTATTAATGAAAGCAAACTGGCTGCTTATCATAAAGAGCTTGGCGAGTTTGTATTTCCGCCGGAAGAATGGGTAGGCGCTCTTCAGGAGATATGGCGAATTAAATAAATATGAGGGGATATCTTATTAGACGCCTGATAAATACGATTATTGTCTTGCTCGGCGTTGTAACTCTAACTTTCTTCTTGATGCACTTTACTGAGGGAGACCCGGCCACTATCATTGCCCTTGATAAATACGGCGGCCAACTAATTTCTCCTAAAGTTATAGAGCAACTGGCTTCCGAGGAGGGACTGAACCGGCCGATTTATGTCCAGTTTTTCAACTGGCTAAAATTAATAGGCAAGTGTAACTTCGGCAATTCCCTTATAAGCGGAGTGCCGGTGTGGGATGAGATTATGCTCCGTTTTCCGTACACTCTTGAACTGGCAATTATCTCTGTCTTGATAAGCAGCCTGTTTGGCGTATCGGTCGGTATTTATTCGGCCTATTATCAAGATGGATGGTTAGACCGTATCACGCGTTTGTTGGCCTCTGTTAAAGTTTCAATCCCCAATTTTTACCTGGCCATCATATGTGTCCTCATCTTTTCCGTAAAGCTTAAGATCCTACCCAGCTTCGGCTGTGATGGACCAAGGCATTTTATCTTGCCTGTCTTGGTATTAGTCATCTCGCAAATCGGTTTTACCATCCGGATTGTTCGATCTACCGTGCCCGAAATATTGGAATCTGAATATGTTCAGTATGCCTATATTCGTGGTTTGTCCACGAATCGGATACTCTTTGTCCATGTGTTGAAAAATGCGCTGATTCCCGTAATAACCTACATATCATTACAATTTCTTATGACAGTTGAAGGGGCAATCATTGTGGAAACAATATTTGCGTGGCCCGGTATAGGCAAGCTTTTTCAAGAAGCCATACTTGGTCGGGATTTTACCATGATACAGGCGTTGGTGTTGTTTTTTGCCGTTTTAGTATGCGTACTCAACTTTGTTGTCGATATTCTCTATCTGGCTATAGATCGCCGCATAAACTTTCTGTAAGTAAGAGATACAAGACCTATGATAAAAAAAATACAACCGAAAAAATTAATTTATAAGCCATATATTTATTTCTTGTTATTTATTACCATAGTTAGCGTTAGCCCTTCTACCTTTTCGCCAAATAGTCCTTATGTTACTGACGTTTCCAGGCGATTCGAACCGCCATCTGCCACATATTTTTTTGGCACGGATGAGCTCGGCAGGTGTGTTTTCAGTCGGATAATCTACGGAACCAGAATATCACTTGTAACCGGGTTGTCTATCCTCCTGTTGTCTTTGTCCTATGGAGGATTGCTGGGAACCCTGGCCGGCTACTATGGAGGTTGGCTGGACGAAGTAATTATGCGTCTGACGGATACATTCATGTCCATCCCTTCTATTGTTTCCGCGCTTGTCCTGGCACGGGCCCTCGGTTCTGGAATAGGAAATGTGTCGATCATCCTTTCTGTTGCTATATGGCCGGGATATGCTCGCATGATACGGGGCCTCATATCGGATATCAAAAACGAACATTATGTGGAAACAGCCAAAATCATTGGTCTCAGAAGTTCTTATATACTGGTCAAACACATCCTGCCC
>QMMV01000214.1 GCA_003647435.1 Deltaproteobacteria bacterium
AGCCTACGCTGATAAAGAGACATCAGGAAGCCAACCGCCCTGGCGCGGGGGTCATCTTGTGCTGCGGCCTTGGCGCTCTGCCGCTTGACGAACCTGGTAATCTCCCTGTAGAGGTCGAACTCCGGTCCCTCCATCTGGAAATCGACGGTGTGCGGAATGCGCTTGGTGAATATCTTACCAGCCACCCATGTCCCGCCTGCCTGTGTCTCACCGCCCGCAGACAGGCCACCGACACGCACGGTCTCCACGCGCATCGGCTCGTTGAAAAGCGAGCCGATGACGACGCAACCTTCGCGTAATTGGCTGCTTGACGTTGTCATCGGTTCCCGGCTCTCCCGCTATCATCTCGACGGTTGTTGCCGGCCCCGCCTGACTTCACCCATTCGTCAATCTCTTCTTTACGAAACTTCCAGAGTCGGCCAATCTTGTGAGCGGGCATTTGCTTGTCGGCGATCCACTTATAGACCGTGTCCCGCTTGATCCCGAGGTAGGCCGCGATTTCGTCTACTGACAGCCAGCGGTCTTCCATCATGGTCTCCATTTACTCCAGGCCGTAACGGCGTTCTCGGGAGCGGTCGCACATTGTTTCCTTGGTGTGTCAATGACATTTCAGCTCGATCTTGTCATCCAGTGTGCCCAATATGTGGGCGATGCGGCGTTGCTCATGCGGGAGAGGAACTATCACTGGGATAGATTTGAGAACCGTCTGATTAAGAAGAGGCTGGCCCGATCCTCCTTTCCAACGATTGAGGTTGAGATTGCTAAGCAGGTAATAAAGGAATCTTGGGTCGTTGTTGTTAATATTGTTTGCTCGAATTGCATTATCTGTAACCCAGCATCTTGTCTTGCTTAGATATAAAGATCCACAATAGCTCCCAACCCTGCCGATCACTATTGTGTTGGGCTCGGCGTTTGTATCGTTCGTATGTCCGATTACGCCATTGGAACCATAAACCGGATACGGAAGTCCATCAGCACGGTCAGGGCTTGTTTTGCCATTGGCAAAGGTTAGCAATTCTCCAAGCGTTGTCTTTCTTCAATTACTCCCCATAGCCTCGGACCCCCAGGTTGCGGCGAATTACGGCGTCAAGCTCTTGGGTCTTAATAACACACACTGCTCTTTTCGCCACCACAAACTCACATAAAAACATGTTCATGTCTTAGACAGGTGGACGAAACATGTCTAAAAATTGCCATTTCCTGGCCATGTTTTGTGCGTACACGAGAAAACCGGGATACAATACAGAGAAGCAAGCCTTATCACTCTGAAATGCACTAAGCCAGCGCATGTTATTATAATATGCACTAATTATTTGAATTTCAGTGCACATTCTATTCCTTCAATAACAAGTTATATAACGCCACATTGAGGTATATGAATTCTCTCCCAATCTTTTCCTTTCTCAGGATGTTAATCTTTACCAACTCGTTTAAGTAATTACTCGCGATGTTCCTCGATGCTATTCCGGAATCGACTAGAAAGGATATTTTGCAATACGGCTGCCGGAAGAGTAGTTCGATCAGTTCCTTGGAATACACCCGGGAAGGAAGTTTCCGCTTTGCCAAATCTATTGTTTCCTCCATCAGATCACGGATAGCGAGAATCCTTTTTCTGGTAAAATCAGCCGTTTGCTCTACGGCCTCGAGCATGTAAAGGATCCAGGGTTCCCAGGCCGCTTTTTCAGTGACAGCACGCAAGCGGCGATAATATTCGCTCTTGTTTTCAATAATGTGTTTGCTCAAATACAGAACGGGTAATTCCAAAAGCTCTTTGAATACCAGGAATAGAATGTTGATAATTCTACCGGTTCTGCCGTTGCCGTCATAAAATGGATGAATCGCCTCAAATTGATAATGGATAAGCGCCATTTTCACCAGGGGATCAAGAGAGTCATTAGCATGAATGAATTTCTCCAAATTGTACAGTTTATCCCGAATGACCTGTTCTCCCTCGGGAGGAGTATAAATGACTTTCCCCGTGTCAGGATTGGAGATCTTCGTCCCCGGGAGTGTTCGAATTCCCGCCTTATTTTTTTTGATGGTTCGAACCACCTCCAAAAAAACACCGGTATTCAAAACCGGGCGTTTCCTGATCGTCTCGTAACCTTTCCATAACGCTTCACGATACCGCAAAACTTCCTTCGTTGCGGGATCAATTCGGGAAGTTTCCGCTGTGAAAGCTTTGAAAAGTTCGTCATTGGTCGTAACAATATTCTCTATTTCAGAACTGCTTCTGGCCTCTTGCAAAATCACCGAATTGATCAGCATTGACTGATTAGGAATCGCATATCCAAGACCTTTAAGTTCCGCCAGCGCACGTCCCGCCGAAATGGCCTTCTGCAGAACAGGCTTTGTTTCAATATCCACCCTGGGTGGAAGCAGCGGCAATTCATTATACGGTTTATCTGGATGAAAACTCATGCCTGAAGTTCCTTTCTGTATCACACTTGCATCACTCCCCAAATCCCAGATTGCGCAAGTTCTTACGGATGATGGAATCCAGTTCTTCGGCCCTGGCCATCTGCTCATAGAGTTCGGCGGTGAGTTCAGCCATCTTCTCCTCAAAAGATACACCGTCGTCTTCTATCTCTTCCGACCCGACGTAGCGCCCGGGTGTTAGAACGTATCCGTGCGCTGCAGGGTCTTTGAGCGTGGCTGCCTTGCAAAACCCCGGCTTGTCCTCGTATTTGCCGGAATTTTCTTCGCCGCGCCATGTATGATAGGTAGGTGTAATCTTGGCGATCTCCTCGTCCGAGAGCTCGCGATGGGTATGGTCAATGAGCGTCCCCATCTTTCGGGCGTCGATAAAAAGCGTTTTGCCGTGGCGGGAGCGGAAGCCGCGCTGTCTGTCCGTCCCCTTGTTACGTGTCAGGAACCACAGGCAAGCAGGAATCTGGGTGGTGTAAAAGAGCTGGCCAGGCAAGGCGATGATACAGTCAACTAAGTCAGCTTCAACGATTGCCTTGGGGATTTCTCCTTCACCAGAGGTGTTAGAAGTAAGCAACCCGTTGGCTAGAACAAAGCCAGCTATGCCGTGGGGAGCCAGGTGATGAAGGGAGTGAAGGATCCAGGCATAATTGGCGTTGCCGCCGTCCACATGAATGATGGACCCGTCCTTCTGCTTGCGAGGGCCACCGGGCCTCGGGCGGCACCTAAAAGATGTTTTCGGCAAGGTATTCGTCACGGTCTTCCGCAATCTCATATCGCGCTTGTTCCTCGGCTACATAGAACTCATTTTTGGGGTCTGAAGTTTCCTTTAATAATGATTCATATTTTTCCTTGAAAGCATCGGAGATGTATTTGAGGAAGATCAGACCGGGCACGACATGCTTGTACTCGGCAGCGTCCATGTTGTTGCGCAGCGCGTCGGCCGCAGACCAGAGCTTGGTCTCAAAGCCGAGGTTTGCGCCGCTGTTACCTGTCTGCCCGTCACGCAAGTTGGTTACCTTGCGCTTTGCATTCTTTCTCCGCGCCATGTCGGCTTCCCCTCGGTTACCTGTCTGCCTGACAGGCAGGCCAGAACTTTTGGATATTCAGTTTACCTTCCTCGGTCATTTTTCCGCAGAACGCCTCGAGCTGGGCTTTCGCCAGCTTGGAGGGCGTAGTTTGGGCGTTCTCCCATCGGTTCACCGTCGCATAACTGACTCCAATCTTCCGAGCTAGATCTTCTTGACTAAGGCCAAGTTGCTCACGAATCGCCTTTATCAACATAGAATAATCTTTCTCTTCCTTAACCATCTTCCTTTTCCTCATAAGGTAGAGACGAAGTCTCATATTACCAAAGATTTTTGCAGATGTTATATCACGTGCAAGCGAAAAGGCAAGAGAAAAACCGCTCGCGACCGAAACTGTCCTCAGGCTACTTCTTCTGGTCCAGAATTCACGCGGAACCTATGTTCGACAGTGATAGGCATATTTTCCGCCTGGTCGAGCTGGAAGAGTTCAGCGAGCTTGGCCTTGAGTTTGTCAAATGATTTCATATTTCTTACTCCCTTTAGGGATTGTACTTACCATTTGAAATCTCTGGAACATTATCTAAAAGCAGCCATTTCCACACAGGTAATATTGATATTCTTATGCCATTCTCCTTGATCTGTTGTTCCTGGTCGTACGTCATTATCACGCCTGCCCTTAAACCTAACGCCTTACATGCCTCAACGAGTCCAGAGATTTCACGTTTCCTATTGCGTTCGGTAAGCTCCCAGCATACCTGAAAAGCGCATTTGACCCTGGTTCCATCTTTAATAATAAAATCACACTCATTTTTGTCCTTGAAATAATACATTTCCATATCGCGGCGAAAAAGCTCTATAGCTACCACATTCTCAAGTACCCTTCCCCGGTTTTCCACAAAGGGTCGTCCTAAAGAGGCAAAACCATTATCTGCCAAATATATCTTTTTGGGATTCATAATCCTCTTGCGAGGAGAAAAGGCAAATTTCTCGTTTACAATGATAAAAAACGCATCCTCAAGGTATTGGAGATAATTGGCAATAGTTCGTTTACTTCCAGGGAGGTCATTAAGCTTCAATGTTTTTTCGAACTTGCTTATTGAAAAAATACTTGAATAGGTTTCCAGAAACTCAGTCATCAAAGCGTCCAGGACATAGCGGGCTTTGATATTATAACGTTCCAAAA
>QMMV01000215.1 GCA_003647435.1 Deltaproteobacteria bacterium
GAACCTCTGTCATTTGCTATTGTTTCGATATTCGTGCTTCGATATTCGAATTTTCTTTTATCTATCCTGGTTCCGATGCTCTGCGTCGGAACCGATACCGTTGGGCGCTCTGCGCCATTCATGGTTCGGATACACGTTCCGGTCATGCCTGCCCTACATGTGTGAAACCATGTCTATAAGGGTTTCCAGGCTGACGAAATCGACAACGAGATTCTTGTAAGAGCGCTTGAATGGCCGATCTACGTCCTGCGACACCACAAAGTTAGACCCTTGCGGATACCGCCGGCGAAATGCCTCTAATCCTCTCTTGTCAAAATCGTCGGCAGACCACTTACACTCAATCGCGATCGGAGGTTTTGATCGGGGTGTGAGGACGAAATCGACTTCGTGCCCACGCTTATCCCGCCAATACCGGACATCTCTTGACTGCAGCCGTCCATTGAGTTCGTTAAGAACAAAGTGCTCCCAGAGCAATCCCATGTCTTCAGGGCGGAGGTGCTGATAGTCTCGATGGTAACAAACAAAACCGGTGTCAAAAGCGTACACTTTGGGCGCCGATACAATCTCGGCAGGGCGATGTGTACTGTATGGGCGAATGATGTGCGCCACAAAAGTTGCTTCAAACACATTCAGGTAATTGCTTATAGTAGTTCTGCTGACCTCGCATGGGCGGGAAAAGCGCGTGGCTTCGAAAATGCCCCCACTTTGCGCAAAGAGCAGCTCGGCGAAACGCTGAAAGGCGTATCGGCGCTCCAGGCGGAAAAGCTCCTGAATATCCTTGGCCCAGTAGGAGTCAATCCATTCCTGAAAATCGCTTTCCGAAATATCACTTTCCATGAAAAAAGGTGGCAGCCCACCCCTCAGTAGTCGATGTTTAAGGTCTGTGTTACCAAAGTCTATGAGGTCCTGTCTTATCATGGGGGTGAGCCACAAGTTGGCTTTCCGCCCTGTTAATGTGTCTCTGAACTTTGCAGAGGCACCAAGAGTCGATGACCCTGTAGCGATGAGTTTGACATGAGAGAAATAATCGGCTGCAAGTTTAAGAAACTCCGAGGGGTTTTGCAGCCTGTGAATTTCGTCCAGCACCACGCGGCGGCCACGGAGGCTCGCCAGGAATCCTTCAGGATCAGCCAGCGAGCGTCTGGTACGGGGCAATTCACAATCAAAGTATTCAATGTCACTCAACGACCGGCAGAGGCAGGTCTTGCCCACACGCCTGACTCCGGAAAGCCAGATAACCGAACGCTTCTCCCAGAGTTCCTCAATGCTTCTCAACCAAAATGTCCGTTGTTTGAGTTCCATACGAAGGGCTCTTAGCATATAGTGCTACTATGTGCAAGACTGAATTCATTTAGTATGGCAACAAGGAGAAAGTTCGAAATTCGAAATCCGAAATTCGAAATTATGCTGGTTCCTGGTTCCGATGCTCTGCGTATCCTGGTTTATCCTGGTTCTGATGCTCTGCGTCGGAACCGCCGGCTTACTCCCTACTCCTTACTGCTTACTGCCTACTGTTTTACCCTGGTTCCGATGCTCTGCGTCGGAACCGATACCTATGGGCGCTCTGCGCCTTGTGCCGTTCTCTCCAGAGACGCTTTTAAGAAATCCGCCACGTATTCCCCTACCACCCTGTGGCCTGTCACGGACAGGTGGGCTTCGTCGAAGGGGAGAAAGAAGGTTTCAAGGGTCCCGGCAGGATAGGCAGACAACATCTGATAAACCGGTATCCGGTTTGCACCGGTGAAATCTACCGACGGAATCAATCGTCTTTTTCCATACTCATTGTAAAGGGTCGGGATGTAGACGAAGAAATCAGCGCCGTTTTCGCGGCACATGGCTGCCATTTTTTCCAGATTTGCGCGAAAATCAGCCGGCGCAACCCGCGTCTTTGTGCCTGTCATCGATATGCGGTAAAAGTTGGTGATCGCCTCATCATATGTTTGCCACACATCTTTGATAGCAGGTCTCTTGATGAGTGGACCGAAGAGTCGCAGGATCAGACGCCCCCATCCGGTGTTTCGCACAAGAAGGCGAATCTTTTCCCGGGCACGGGGGTGCCATTCCTTGTCGCTCTTCCCTACCGCCATCGTCCCGTCGTTAATGCCGCACTCGGCCACAACCACATCGGGCCTGTATGCCGGAAGGATCAATTTCAGGTACTCTGCGAGCTGGTAAGAAGAATAGCCGGGAACACCGGCGTTAATGGCCTCAAAATTCGTTTGGGGATAGGATCTGGCAAGCCTTTCTCTTACTGTCTCGCAGAACGCATCCCCTGCCCTGACCCCCCATCCGAAAGTGACAGAACTTCCCAAGAAAAGGAGCCGAACCGTGCCGGGTCTTTTTTTCCTGGAAACAGGGGGGCCGCGAAATCCGTCCCGGTTGACCTGCCAGGTAACTCCCCTGTATGCCGGGGCCGCCATCTCTTTTCGCGACTCCCAGTCGATAGATTTGTGCTCCGCAAGCTCGTATGTATAAGCAAGCTTATATATTTTCCACGGACCGTTGTATCCCGGCCTCAGCTTCCAGAACAGGGTTCTGTCTGCCATCATCCCGTGGCGGGTCTTATCGGGCGGAGGCCACTCCCAGCGCCTGGCTGGGGGCCGTGGCATGAAAACCCTCAACGCAATATCTGACAGCAGCAAAAAGCCAACAACCGTGATAACAGCAAAGAAAACCGTTTTTTTCATCATATCCTGGTTCCGATGCTCTGCGTCGGAACTCACTCCCTACTGCCTACTGCCTCCTGCCTACTGCCTACTCCTTACTGCCTACTGCCCACTGCCTACTGCCTCTAACTGGCCAGTCAGTTCTGCTATCACCATGGCATGTTTTTGGGCAGCCCCGCTGTTTTTTACGACAGCCTGGCGGCCTCGTCTCCCGCAGTCATACAACGCATCAGGGTGGTTGAATAACCAGATTACCTTTTCGGCCAGTCCTTTTGGACTGGAAACCATCATCCCTGCGCCCGCTTTTTCCAGCAGGGCCTTTGCATCGAGGAAATCTTCCATCGACGGCCCATAAATGACAACGCTACCCCATGCCGCTGCTTCAAGCGGATTCTGGCCACCGAGCGGCACAAGGCTTCCTCCGCAGAAGGTGACGCTTGCTATGCTGTAGATCTTAAACAGCACCCCAAACACATCCACTATGATCACGGGCTCTGTGCGCCTGGAGGCCCCACGGGCGAGTTTGCTCCATAACTGATAAGTAAGACCGCTTTTTTCAATGAGCAATTCAATCTCAGGTACTCGGCTGATGTGTCTTGGGGCAATAATAAGAATCGTGTCTGGAAATGGTCGAAGAATTTCTTTAAAGGCCTCAAGCACCATTGCTTGTTCCCGCCCTCGAGTGCTGCCCGCAACAAAGACTCGTTGGGAGGAGCCAACATTTACGATTTGGCGCATTTCTTTTTTTGTTGAAGGATCGGCAGCTCCGGCAAGACCATCGAACTTTGCATTGCCACTTACCCGGATCTTTCCGGGTTCCGCGCCCAGAGCCATGATGCGCTCTGCATCTTCTTTGCCGATCATGCTGAAGCAATCTATGTTATTGAGGACTTCACGGAAAAATGGCCGGAACTTAAGGTAACCTCCAATTGATCGCACAGAGATTCGCCCGTTAACAAGGGCGATCTTTATTTGCATCCGCCGCGCCTCGGCAATCCAGACAGGCCAGATCTCGGTTTCCAGAAAAACCAGAACGTCGGGGCGAACGCGGCAAAGCGCCTTGCGAACGGAACCCACAAAATCGATGGGTGCATAGACAACCGGGATCTTTTGTCCGAAGGTGTTCTGTGCAAGTTTGCGGCCGTGCTCTGTCGTCGTAGAAAGGATCACAGAACACCTCGGATCAATAGCCCGCAGGGCCCCGATTATGGGAGCTGCTGCACCAACTTCCCCTAAAGAGACAGCATGGATCCAGATGCGTGGCGGGGGGAGAAGGGAATGAAAGAGGTGGGGTGGGAGATAACCGAGACGCTCTTTTAAATCCTTTTTGTAGCGACCGCTAAGGCGTGTATAGATCCAGAAGGGCGGAAAACAGGCCAGAAAGAGCCCTCCTGTCAGTGCTGCGTATGCCCGGTAAAGCAAATTCACGGCCTTATCTGGACGAAACAGCCCCCCTCGATCTTGAGAAGAAAGATCTGCTTTTCCACATCGCCCGTTTCCCCGAATGAAGTGAGGCCGGTTACCCCTTCAAAATCCTTAACTTGCGTCAGGGCTCTCTTCAGGGTACGCCTCGACCAGACTTCAGGTTGGTTTACTGTTTCAAAAAAGATCCGGGCTGCATCGTAAGCCACGGCCTCGAGAAACCCGGGGGCCCTTCCAAATGTTTTTATAAAGCTATCGACAAAATTCTGGACCCTAACCGAGGGGCTGTTTACAAAAAAACCGTCGGGGATTACAGCTCCCTGGACATAGGCTCTTGCCATTTCAATCAGTTTGTCGGAGTGCCAAAGATTGGTCCCTAACAGAAGGATATTGCTTATGTCATGATACATTAACTGTGGCGCAATAAGGCCTATCTTTTCGAAACTATCCGGTATGAAGATTGCGTCGAAATCAATGATCGGCTCGGGCTCTTTTTGTTCGCTTTCCTGCAATTCATTTTCCTCGGGAGGCGCTTCA
>QMMV01000216.1 GCA_003647435.1 Deltaproteobacteria bacterium
AGATCTCGAGATGGTCACGCCCTGGCGACCGATGGAATTTGATGAAAAAGGCAATCTCTGCAGCCTGTAAGGGAACTTAGTTCGCTTCGCTCACAATTGGTCGAGTGGTCAAGTAGTTGATTACTCCTGTGGTTCAAGGACGTTACGACTCGACAACTTGACTATTTGTATCAGTTTAGATTTTTGAAAATATTATTGTGTATGTCTGTTTTTTAAAAGAGCTAACGTGTTACGACTATTTAACTACTCGACTAAAATCGACGGAAGTTCAATAACTTATAGAAATTCCGAGATATCTCCTATTGATAAGCCTTAAGCTTCCATTTCATAAAATTCTCTGATTGTCCAAAGGCGCCTGGCTGCAATAGAGACACCCCTTAGCCCAAAACGGGTTATCACCCCTTCTGCAAGCAAGACTGTGTTTGACAGGATCTTTTTTGCGTATCGGGCTTGAATATTCTCAAATACTGTCAGGTCAAAGAGGCCGTCTTCATCTTCCATTGTCAAAAACATCACCCTCTTTCCGCTCCTTGTGGGAGGTGTATGAATGATAACGACCCTGCCGGCTGCTTTTATCAGGCTACCATCCGATTTCCATCTCAGACTTGAGCTCTTGATAAATCCGCATTTTTCAAGGTCTTCTCTAAAAGAGACCATCACGTGTGGGGATGCAGAGACCTGCATCAGATCAAACTCAGTTAAAAACGGATCAAGGTCTTTTCTATCCATGAGCACGCCTTCTTTCGTTCATTGGCATTCCCCCGAAGGCACCAACCAGAAAAAGCCTTAAGATAATCTCCCGGGGCAGATTGACTCTGAGGCAAAATTCTTTAATGCTCGTAAAATGCCCACGTTTTCTTTCCTCCAATATCCTTTCACAAAACCGGGATCCGAGACCGTTTACGGCTGAAAGACCGATTCGTATACAGCCATTTTCTGCCCGGCAATCCGTTTCGCTATAATTTACGTGAGGGCCAAGCACTTCAATCCCCCTTCTTTTAGCCTCGTTTACAATCACGCTCTTGGGGTAAGAACCAACATGGCCTGCATTTAGCAACCCAATGTAAAACTCAAGAGGATAATGGGCCTTGAGAAAGGCGCTCTGGTAAGTGATGTGGGCAAAAGAGGCTGCATGGGCCTTGCAAAAACCGTAACCGGCAAAGCTTGCCACCATGGCAAAGACTTCCTCGGCAACCTTTTTGCTGTACCCCCGGCCTATAGCCCCCTGGATAAAGGAGGACTTTATCTTTTCCATCGCACCAGAGGATCGATCCTTGGTCATGGCCAGGCGCAATCGGTCGGCCTCGGCAAAGGAAAAACCGGCTATGCGATGGGAAATCTTTTGAACCTGTTCCTGAAAAAGTACAACACCATAAGTTTCGGCAAGGATCGGCTCAAGATCCGGGTGAGGATAACAGACACGCTCCTTGCCGTTTCGCCTCCTTACATACACGCGAATCATGTCTCCCTTCATCGGGCCGGGCCTGAAAAGGGAGATCTCTGCAATAATATCGGAAAATCTTTTGGGTTGAAGCCCTCCCAATAACTGCCGCTGCCCGGGGGACTCTACCTGGAATACCCCCACCGTTTCTGTGGTTCTCAAGAGCCGATAGGTCTTTTCATCATTTAAGGAAACGGCATCAAGGTCCAGAAAAATAGCCCGTTTTGCAAGCAGATCCAGTGCCTTCTGGATGGCCGTGTGCATGCGCAAGCCTAACAGATCAAGCTTCACAAGGCCGATAGCCCCGGCATCAGACTTATCATACTGTGTTACCGGAAAGCCCCCGGCTGATATCTGGAGGGGGACCCGTGAGGCCAGCTCGTCAGGTGCAATGATCACCCCGCCGGGGTGAACCGAGAGTTGATATGGAAGCCCCGAAATCTTTGCCGCGATATTTAGCAGTTCACCTTCGTCTTTGAGCGGTGTCTCTTTCAGCTCAGGGAATACGCGGTAAGCTGCCTTGATTTGGGAACTTTTTAAATAACACGGCAAAAACGCGCTCAATCGATTGATCTTTTCACAAGAATATCCAAATGCCCTTCCAAGCTTGCGGACAGCCCCCCTCGCCCTGAAGGTGCAGATGGTGGCAACCATGGCGGCCTTACCTGCATATTTTTTCATCACGTAGGCAAGAACCTCGTCTCTCCTCAGAGAATCAAAATCAAGATCCATATCAGGCATGTCTGAACGGCCTTCGTTCAGAAACCTTTCAAACAGGAGCCCGTGTGCCAGTGGATCCACTCCCCCGAGGAGCAAATAGGTCACAAGAGAGCCTGCCGCCGACCCTCTCACTGTGCAGCGGATACCTCTTGCCCTGGCAAAATCCCGTACGTCCTTGACCAGGAGGAAATATCCTGAGAGCCCTCTCCGGCGGATGAGTGCCAACTCCCGCTCAAGCCGTACAACGGCCCGGTGAGGAACAGGTTTGTATTTAGCCGCCAGGGCGGAGAAAGAAAGCCTTGCAAGTAATTCATCAGCCGTAGCTCCTTCTTGCAGGGGGTAATATGGTGCAAAGGTCTTGCCTATCGGAAGCTCAAGATGACATCTTTCAGCAATCCTTGCGGTATTTTTCAGGGCTTCAGGCCAGGGAACCGCAGATTTCATTTCATTTTCCGCCTTAAGATAAAACTGGTCATTTGGAACCGGTCGGACATCTCTGTGATGAACCATCTGCTGGATACCTATGAGCCTTTGATGGATCTGGAAGTCTTCTTTATCCAGGAAGGCCACATCATTGGTCGCCACTAAAAAGAGCCCGAATTCTCTGGCAAGCCCTGCTGCGGCCTTTATGATGCTCCCATCATTGGCAAGTCCATGGTGCTGGATTTCAACAAAGAGGTTTTCATGACCAAAGATTTCTTTTAGCATCTCAAGCCAGTAGTGCGCCGCTTCCGGTTTTCCTGCCCGGATAAGTCTTTGCAGTCTTGCCTCCCTTCCGCCGGTCAGGCAGATGAGGCCTCCTGCAAACTGCGCCAGTGTTTCCAGCGAACAGGCAGGTTTTTTCCCTGAACCTTCTTTATATGCCCTCGATATAAGGCGGCAGAGATTTTCATAGCCTGTAAGGGAGGTGATCAGGAGGACTAAAGAAGTGCCGTCCCAGAGAGTAATCTCTGACCCGATAACAGGTTTAACCGCCTCAGCCCTTGCGGCCTTGTAAAATCGGACGGCCCCGTAGAGTCCGTTTTTATCTGTAAGGGCAATGCTGTTAAAACCCTTCTCTTTTGCGCGTTGCACCAGGGCTTCCGGTGTAAATGTACCATAGAGAAAAGAAAAGGCGCTATGGACGTGAAGATGGGTAAACATGTTCGATTCCGGATGAGGTTTGTCGGCCACGCGGGTCGTCTTGGTAGCCGCCAGAGGCAGAATATACCCCGTTGTTGCATTAGAACTCACCACATTCCACGAAATATGCTCCTATGTAACACTTTAGCTCTTTTAAAAAACAGACATATGGAACGGACAGGCCATCCAATTGGAGACCGTCTCAAACTCAGACAGTGAGCCAGTCTCCAATCGGATGCCCTGTCCGCAATAATATTTTCAAAAATCTAAACTGATATGCTCCTATAGAAGTGCCAAAATTGACAATCGATGCAATCTTAGGACTTCACCAAAGGTCAATTCTTCATTTAGGCACAACTTAGCCGTTTCATGCTGCAATAACAGCTATTTCCTGAAACTGCGCCAGGGCTTTTTGCAACACCGGGGTATAGCGAACTGCGCGACCGAATCACGAATAATGACGCTCATTTTTTCCTGAGCAGGCCGATCATTACCCCGAGGATTTTAAGAGAGAGGGTATCCCCTTTTTTGAAGACCAGGGGAGTGTAAGCAGGGTTGGCCGATTTTAGTTTGATCTCGCTTTCTGTCCGATAAAAATATTTCAGCGTTACCTCATCATCTATCAGAGCGGCTACAATATCTCCGTTTTCGGCCTGATCCTGGATCTTGATGATTACATAGTCTCCTTCCTGGATATGGGCGCCGATCATGGAGTCGCCCTTAACGTGTACGGCAAAGGATGCACCCGCGCCAAAGAAGTGTTTATCGACACCCAGGAATTCTTCTATATTTTCAAGGGCCAGGAGAGGCTTCCCTGCCGCAATCCTGCCCACAATAGGTATCTTTCTCCCGGGCTGCAGATATTGACTGGACAGCGTGATCCCCCGTCCTTTGCCCGGATGAATCTGAATATAGCCCTTCTTTTTTAGGGACCTCAGATGAAAATGGGCAGTGTTCAAGGACTTAAACCCAAAGTGATGGCAAAGCTCCCTTATCGTTGGTGGGAACCCATGCTCCGCGTTGAAATCGATAAGAAATCTCAATACCTGCTCCTGCCTGCTTGATAGACTTTTCATAAGAACCTCATTTGAAAATTTAGCGAATCTTTGCCTCAAACCAAGGCGCTGAAAAAAAACTAATTCAAATGGCGCGAGATTTCTATAACCCATTGAGATTATACCTATTTATTTGCGCTGTCGCAGCCTTGATGAGGGGATGATGAAATATTGGAATAACGGAAAAAATAAAAATCATTTGGTGCCCATTATTCCATTGTTCCAGTTTTCCATTCTTCCAATTGTGAGCGAAGCGAAGAAAGTTCA
>QMMV01000217.1 GCA_003647435.1 Deltaproteobacteria bacterium
TCAGTTACCTGCCTGCCGGCAGGCAGGGGCTCGAGTTTGAGACGGTCTCCAATCGGATGGCCTGTCCGCAATAATATTTTCAAAAAGCTAAACTGATACGCCTCGGAAAGTGTCCCGTTTAGCGAGGAAGCCAGGATTTGCAGGAATTGCTCAGGTTCACGGTTCTCGGTTAACGGTTGAACCGTGGACCTGACAATCCGAACAGTTACGACAGGATTAAGAAGATGAAGGAGAGAACTTTATCAATCATCAAGCCAGATGGTGTTGCAAGTGGGCTCATTGGGGAAGTAATCAAGCGGTTTGAGCAGGCAGGCCTCAAGATTTGTGCCATGAAAATGATTCACATGTCAAAAAGCCAGGCAGAAGGGTTTTACGCTGTTCACAGGGAGCGTCCTTTTTTCGAGAGCCTGACTAATTTCATGTCTTCAGGCCCCTCGGTAGTGATGGTCCTTGAGGCAGAAGATGCCATAGCAAAAAATCGGGCCCTTATCGGAGCCACCAACTATAAAGAGGCAGCCGAAGGGACCATCCGTAGAGAATTTGCCACAGATATAGAAAAAAACGTAGTCCATGGTTCTGACAGCCCGGAGGCAGCAAGGTTTGAGATCGGTTACTTTTTCAACAGCCTTGAGATAGTAGGGGGATAGAGGAGATTTTCTCCAGCGGTCTCAGGCAAGCTTTTCGGAAAATTTTTCCACCTCAACCTTTAGATCGTAGATATCTCCCATCATGGATAAAAACTCCGGTTCTGTACAGCCAAGGGCTGCCCTTGTTACCTTCGCTACTTTGTGCTTTGTGGCATCATTCAGGGTATCGGTTGACAGGACTGCAAGCAGATTCCCGGTGCAGATCATCCTCTTGAAGGCCGCCGATGGGCTATCCTTTCTCAGTTGCACGAGGTCTTGCAGGGTATGGAACTCGCAGGCACATCTGACCTTGGCCGGCAATTGCCAGTGGTCACACAACATGATGCCCAAAGAGGCACTCGGCGGGAGAGAAAAGTGCTTTTCCGCATCGCTGAAAAAACAACCCTCCTGTTCCTTGAAACTGATAAGAGCCATGTAATGCTCAGGGAAGAATTTTAAGTAAACCAGCTTGCCAATGTCATGCAGCATTGCGGCTGACCATAATTCTTCATATGAAAGAAGAGGTTCATATCTTTTTGCGAGATATTTCGTGCAAAGGGCCGCATAAAAAGAGTGAAACCAGAACTTGATCAGTTCCTCTGTTTGCTTGATGTCGAGGGTGTTGAGGACGGCAAGGGAAAGGACGAGATGATAAACCTCATTAAGCCCTAAGTATGCAATGGCTAAACGCACCTCCGTTATTTCCCTCGAAAGTCCGAAATAGGCAGAATTAACAATCTTAAGAAGTTGAGCGACCAAGCCGGGGTCTGCGCTGATCAGCTCTGACACCGCGACAACGTCTACGTTAGGGTCGCGGATAATGCTCTGGATTTGTCCTATTACCTGCGGGAGGGCAGGAAGCGCATGCTGTTTACGAAAAAAAGTCCTCGGGTCAATGCTGATAGGTGAAAGTGCAGTCATGGTACCCCCGTAGCGAGCATAATCGTCGTTTCATAAGGTTAAAGTGAGATGTCAGCAAATACCATACCAGCCTCGACTTGCAAAGGACAAAGAAATAGTCGAAAGGGAAAAGATATATGGCAAAGCAAGTAGGGTTTTTGGAAGAACCTGTCAAAAAGGAACGTATAAAATCCCCTTCCGTATCGAACCACCTCAATGCGACGGTCAGGGAGCGAGTGAAGCGGGTCAAACTTCTCATGCTCGATGTTGATGGCGTCCTGACCGACGGGCGGCTTTTCTATCACGATGACGGCACGGAGTCAAAGGCTTTTGATGTGCAGGATGGACACGGAATAAAACTTTTACAGAGAGCCGGGATAGAGACGGTGCTGATCTCGGGCAGAAGGTCTCCATCAGTGGACAAAAGGGCCGCCGACCTGGGAATAAAAGAAGCGTTCCAGGGCGTGAAGAACAAGGTCGCACTCATTGAGCAAATTGCCTCTAAGAGAGGCCTAAAGCTGGAGGAGATTGCCTTTGTAGGTGACGATCTGCTCGATTTGCCTGTGATGAAAAGGGTGGGCTTTGCGGTTGCGGTATCAAATGCCTCAGAATATTTGTTTGATGTTGCACACTATATGACGGTCGCTCCCGGCGGCAGGGGTGCAGTAAGAGAAGTAACGGAGCTGATCTTGGGAGTTCAGGGAATGTGGGACCAGGTTGCAGGTCGCTACTTTGAGTGATACGAAATTGATTACCTCCAATACTTTGGCTCTTTTGAAAAATAGACAAAATAAGCATGCGATGGCGTTTTCAAAACCTTAGTTGTTACCATTACCGTGTGCCAAAATAGACAAGAGCAAGGCCGGCCATCACGGCTACGAAGCCCAGAACTCTGAGGGCCGAATCGGGCAGCTCAGCAATTTTTTGGATCCATTCCTTTATGGTGGAAGGCGCAGCAAAGTAAGGAAGTCCTTCAACGATCATGACCATACCCAATACACAGAGAAAGTATTTCATACCGCTTCTCTTATTCCCCCACGCCTCCCGCTTCTGAGCCGGCTGTACCTGATGCAATCCAACGGATTGATGCGCGTTCTTCTGGTGTATTACCCACTCAGCCGCAGATCTTCGCTGATCATCGCTGATATTTTCCCTATTGCAAACTCGCTCCGGGACTAATGGAATGATGGAACAGTGGAATGATGTACAAGAAAAACAGACCAAAATCCTCCTGAACCCAATATAGCGCAAAGCTTCACTACGTGCCCACCATTCCATTATTCCAATTGTGAGCGAAGCGAACTAAGTTCGATTTCCTCTTTTGGTCCGTGTGCCCTGGTGGCTGAGTAGTTACGGGGTTTATTACATTTCCTGAAAACGGCAGCGACTCCTTTTGGACATCCTTGTGAAACAGGGAAGCCGGTTTCTGGATCAATCCGCATCTTTATGACCCCTTCAGGCAGGTCAAAGTAGCGACATGGGCGTCCCATGAGGACTTGCTCCATGAAATTGATCCATATCGGTAAAGCAGCCTTGGCTCCTGTTTCTTTATCGCCGAGTGTAGTATGGTTGTCCGTCCCAACCCAGACACCAGCAACAATAGTTGGAGAAAACCCTATAAATAGCGCATCCTTGTAACCGTCGGTAGTACCTGTTTTCCCTGCCAACGGCCGGCCAATCCGCTTTGCCGCCCTGCCTGTCCCTTCCATCACTACTGCTTTTAGCATGTCGGTCATAATAGCCGCACTCTGGCGGGTGATCACGGTCCGCCTTTGCGGCCTTACTTGCCAGATACATCTTCCGTCACGGTCGAGCACCTCTAAAACCCCAAAGGGCTTGTTCCATACACCCCCGTTCGGGAAAATTGCATAGGCTGATGTCAGTTCAAGAAGGTTTACTTCCGATGTTCCAAGCACAAGGGAAAGGTTTCCCCTCAAGGGAGATGTTATCCCCATCCTGTGGGCAAACTCAACCGCGGGCATAGGCCCCAACTTGTTGAGAAGTCGGACAGCAGGAACATTTTCCGACAGGGCGAGGGCACTGCGAAGCGTCATCTCCCCTTTGAAGCCGCCAGAAAAATTCTCAGGACTCCAATCCTCACCCTTTCTCGCTCCTCTGAAGACAACAGGAGCGTCCCAGAGAAGGTCGTTTTGCTCAGCTCCCTTTTCAATGGCAAGGGCATAGACAACCGGTTTAAATGCAGAACCCGGTTGCCTCCGGGCCATTGTGGCGCGGTTGAACTTGCTCTGCTCAAAATCGCTACCTCCTACCATGGCTCGTATTGCCCCCTGAGATGCATCGAGGCAGACGAGAGCCGCCTCGGGATGCCCTTTTTCAAGTAAACCGCGCCTTTCCATGCGCGCAGAAAGCTGCTTCAGCCCATCTGCTACAGCTTTTTCAGCCGCCTTTTGCATCTTGTAGTTGAGTGTGGTGTAAACCGTAAGCCCCGTGCGATAAAGCCGCTTTTCACCAATCGTCTTTTCCAGAAAGTTCTTTACGTACTCTACAAAATACGGAGCCCTTATCGAGACGTTCGCTCTTTTGGCAAGTCTTAGAGGCGTTTTTTTAGCTGCATGCATCTGCTCTGCCGTGATAATTCCATTTCGAGCCATCTGTTCCAGGACTACAGCCCTGCGTTTAAGCGCCCGCTCCTGATCTACCAGAGGTGAAAACCGGGAGGGCGATTTCGGCATGCCTGCAATGAGTGCACATTCCGGCAGCGTCAAATCGCTTACTGACTTTCCAAAAAAGATACGGGCCGCAGCCTCGACCCCGTACGCCCCGCTTCCAAAATAGATTTGATTTAAATAAAGCTTCAGTATCTCATCTTTTGTATATCGGCGTTCAATTTGGAAGGCAAGAAAGGCTTCTTTCAACTTACGCATGATACTTTTGTGAGGCGTGAGGAAAAGAGTTCTGGCTAGCTGCTGGGTAATGGTGCTGGCGCCTTGTACGTACTCGCCGGCACTGATATCCCTGATGACGGCACGCGCGAACCCCCTGACA
>QMMV01000218.1 GCA_003647435.1 Deltaproteobacteria bacterium
ATTTAAGGTTGCTTTGGTTGATAATAAATGGCAGAATCTCTTTTTACGAGGCCGATTTTCCCCTCTTTCAACAGGGGGTCAATATATTTTAAGATTTCGTTCTTGTGCACATTCAGGCCAGAGGAGATATCATCAAGCGTGCATGGGCGTCTCGCAAGCAGGTTTAAAAGATCCTCGCGAATCGCCTGCCCCTTTTCAGGCCTTTGTAAACATTTAAACGGCGCAACTACTTCGGCTTTTTTGCCGATGATGCTGCAAAAAGCGGCCATCTTTTCTGGCGAAACCTGTTGTGCGTAAGTCTCCGCTGGAGGGCGAACGGCTGTGTTCAGGTGCACCTTTTCGGGATTTATCTTTTCAATCCACTCCCTGAAACATAGGGCATCCCTTTTGCTTGCATTGATTCCTTCCAGGAGAAAGACCTCAAGCCATATCCTGCCCGAATATTCCTTACGGAATGCGATGAGACCCTCAACCATGCCCTCAAAGTTGATCTCAGGATGGGGCCGATTGATGATTTGAAATCCCTTTTCACCATGGGCGTCGAGAGAGGGCAATATCACATCGGCATCCATTATTGATTTGCGGACTTCGCTGTCGCCCAAAAGTGAACCGTTGGTCAATACAGCCACCGGTATAGCGATGTGTTTTTTGATATCACGAATTAATGACCCTATTTCACTGTTTAAGGTCGGTTCCCCTGAGCCCGCTACTGTAACGTAGTCTGCCGTGATTCCGTGATTAAGCTTTTCATATAACTGCCCGATGAGCGTGTGGGCGGGTATATAGGGTTTTCGCTCGATTGTTTTTTGTTTCGTCCGCCCGAGCTGACAATAAATGCAATCATAGGAACAGACCTTGTAAGGGACTAAGTCAATGCCCAGCGAAAGACCCAATCTCCGTGACGGGACCGGGCCATAAACAAAACTTTTTGTCATTCTGCTAAAAACCGCTCAACTCTTTGCCATATTGCCTTTATGGCATTAGAGACCTTGCCGTCTGAAAACTCCACAACACCCTTGCCGGCCACCATGGCATAGGTGACAGTTGTATCATATGGAATGTGCCCTGCAAACTCTATGTTGTGCTTGATGCAATAAGCTTCGATCTCCTTAGACATATCCTGATTCAGGTCAAATTTGTTCACGCACGCCATGGTAGGTATCTTGAAGAATGCGGTCAGTTCTCCAACTCGTTTCAGATCATGGATGCCTGATATGGTGGGTTCAGTCACGATCAAGACTGCAGTTACCCCTGAAATGGAAGCAATTACGGGACACCCTACACCCGGAGAACCATCTATAATAATGGTATCGAGTCCTCGTTCCTCAGCCAAGATACTGGCCTGGTTTCTTATCAGGCTGACCAGGGAGCCTGAGTTTTCTTCTGCAATCCCCAGTTGCGCATGGACCATTGGGCCAAATCGAGTCTCCGAAATAAACCACTTGCCACATATGTTCTGCGGAAACTCAATGGCCTGAACAGGGCAAAAGTAGACACAGACGCCACAACCTTCACAGTCGATTCTATTCACCACAAAATCGGGGCTGATGGCGTTGAACTGACAGCGCTCGATACAGTCCCCACACCTTACACACTTTTCGAGGTCTATGTGGGCAGTCCGTCCCCCTTTGAAATCTTCTTCATGTTTGATAACCGGTGTAAGTATCAAGTGCAGGTCTGCTGCATCTACATCCGCATCCGCCAAAACCTTGTTTTGGGCAAGGGCAGCGAAAGAGGCTACAATGGTGGTTTTGCCGGTGCCCCCTTTGCCGCTTATTACGGTCAGTTCTTTCATCCGACTAATTCCACCATTTTATCATAGGCGATTCGAAACCGGCCTCTCATTTCCGGCCTAACGTCTACCATCATGATGCCGCGCGAATATGCCTCGGCCACTTTTCGGTCATCGGCAATCTCCATGAGAATCGGTATACTTTCTTCTTCAGCATATGTAACAACTCCATCGTCGCCCACATCAGAACGGTTGATAATAATGCCACACGGAATTTTTAGCGTGCGCACGGCTCCGACTGCAAGCTTTAAGTCGTTTAGGCCAAAGGGGGTGGGTTCAGTGACCAGGACTGCAAAGTCGGAACCTTTCAGGGCAGTAATAACCGGGCACGACGTCCCCGGCGGAGCATCGATGATAGTAATTTTTTCGGGACTGATATGTTCCTTCACTCTGCTGATAATCGGCGGCGACATCGCCTCGCCAATCCTCATGCGCCCATGGACGAATTCCACGGAACCGGACCAGCCTTTCTCGATCACCCCGAGTTCACGGGCCTTTTCTCCTATAGCCTCTCTCGGACAGACCATCATGCACCCTTTACAGGCGTGACAAAGTTCCGGGAATGTCAAAACCTTTTTTCCAATGACCGTAATAGCGCTAAACTGACAGATTTCGCCGCACTTTCCACAAAAATCGCATTTATCCAGATCGACTTCCGGTACCGGTATGGTCACCTTCTCGGCGAGATTGAGCCTGGGCTTCATAAAAAGGTGGGCGTTTGGCTCTTCTACATCACAATCCAGAAACTGAACAGGACCGTTCAATGAAACAGCTAAATTAGTAGCCACAGTAGTCTTGCCCGTTCCACCCTTTCCGCTGGCAACACAGATAGTCATATGTCTTGCAACTTCCATAAGCTGGTAAAATTCAACCATGTTCAGCCGCCCGGCACATAGGCAACCGCCGGAAAACAGCCCGGTGCAACAAAGCCCCCTGAGAGGGGGCGCTGCAACAGACGTTTTTTATCACCAGGGCTGCTGAACTTACAGGAATGATAGGATATAAATCCACAAATCGTATCAGTTTAAATTTTTGGTATCGTTTTAGCGTTTTGAAAATATTATCGCATACGGGCAATCCGGTATAGACCGCCTCAAACTCGAGCACCTGCCTGCCGGCAGGCAGGTAACCGAGCGTAAAGAAAGAACAGCGCCTGGACGTTACAATAACATGAACTGGTTGCCAACAGCAGTTAGGCTAAAGCATAGGTTTGTTTATTAACTGTTCTTTCTTAACACTCGCTAACGCTCTCAGACAGTGAGACAGCCTATACCGGATTGCCCGTATGCTGATTGTGTCTGTTTTTTGAAACAGCTAAACTGATACAATTTTTGAAAATATTATTGCGGATGGCCTGTCCGTTCCGTATGTCTGTTTTTTAAAAGAGCTAAAATGTTACCACAAATCTTATTCGCGTGTCATGGCAGTTCCGCACTTGGGACATTTTTGCTGGTAACAAGGTACTCCCGGTTGGTGGGGGATTTTTTCACCGCACTTCGGGCAGATGCAGTTTCCGCCAGGGCCTGCGCCAAAGCCGCCACCGCGGCCACGACCGCCACCGCCTCGCCCGAAACCTCTACCGGTTCCGGGACCCTGACCCATTGGTCCCGTTCCATCTCCACGTGGCATAATGACCTCCTCAGATACGACGAGTTAAAACAAACTCTGTTAGAGTTTCCTCATTCCTTTTTGCTTTCAAGCTGTTTGAGTCGTTTTTGCATCTCTTCCACCTGCCGGCGTAAGGATCGCACAGTCTCCTTGAGATCAGCGGTCTCCTCCGGCATTATCGCTTGAGCCGGAACACCCATCCTTGGCCCTACTGCGCGGCGCCCAATGCCTCGGCCCATACCCCGACCTGTACCAAAAGCAGGAAAAGACGCCCGCGAGGGGCCTGTAAATTGAGCACCTTGCTGAGCTGCTCCACTGCCAAAGTGATCACTGACATTGGCCTGACTGGCAGCCCCAAATTTTCCTTGTTTGTATTGCTCAACCGCTTCACGGACTGTGCCCGATACACCTGTAATCACATCAAGCCCTGCAGCTGAAAGCACCTGATAGGCATTAGGCCCCATATTGCCCGTAAGCACTACCTTGGCACCACTGTCTGCAACCATTTTGCCGGACTGTATGCCTACGCCGCCTCCCAGAGAAAGGTTCGTGTTGGGCACTGCTTCAAAACTCATATCGGCTGAATCAACAATCAAAAAATATTGACACCTACCAAAACGAGGATCGACCAGGGAGTCAAGATCCGGCCCGCTTGACGAGATAGCAATTTTCATAGGTCCCTCTCCTTGAAATGATGTTGTTTGATATCTTCCACATTTTTGCGCATACCGTACAGCGAAACGCAGAAGAAACAATTTATGCACTGAACCCGAAATTGTCAAGGTTATTCTTCGAGCCGGGGTTCTTGTTTCCGACCGCGAAGCCCCCCGCTTTACCCACAATTTATCACGTATTCCCTCCATTGAGTGTTTGTCTTTTTCTTCCAATCTCACCTCTTCATACCCTTCCACAATGATGAAGTATCGGTCTCCGGCTTGACATAGAATTTGCGCTATGCCATTGTTTCATACTCAAAAAGAGAATTTCTGATTTTTTTCTTGCCGGCCGGCACAAGGTGTACCGACTTATTAAATGCCTCGGAATTTCTATAAGTTATTGAACTTCCGTCGATTTTAGTCGAGTAGTTAAATAGTCAAGTTGTCGAGTCGTAACGCC
>QMMV01000219.1 GCA_003647435.1 Deltaproteobacteria bacterium
AGAAACAGTGACTTTCAATTTCACGCAAAAGTGAGGATTGGATCATGTCTGAAAAACGCCTACGAATTCCGGCCTGTATTTTATCAGTCTTTCTTTTTGTAATTATAGCTTGTTCCACGGCATGGGCACTGCCCGGAGACATTGATGAATCGGGAAGGGTCGACGGGTTTGACCTGATCACCTTCTCCCGCGCCTACGGCTCGGTCGAGGGGGACAATAACTGGAACGTCAGGGCAGACCTAAATGGTGATGGAGCGGTCAACGAGGCGGATCTCGCCATCTTGGAAGACTACTTTGGCCGCACGGGAAGAAGCCAGGGATGCTGGGTAGCCGATTATGGTCAAGACCGGCTTGTTCTCCTGGGAAGCGAAACCGGGGAGGTTGTCAAGACATTAGAAGGGCTAAATGATCCAGTTGCGGTAGGCATTAATATCGCAAGCGGCGCGATATGGGTTGCCGATAAAGGGTCTAATCAAATTGTGCGCGTGGAATATGATGCCAATGGCTCACCTGTGCTGCGAAGGATCAGCGGATTCTCGGCTCCGGAATCGGTATCCGTGAATTCTCTTGATGGCGGCTGCTGGGTAGCAGATACGGGGAATGATCGCCTTGTATGGCTCGCAGACGATATCGCCGATGGTTATGATGTTACCAGGGATACGCATTATCATAAGGTGATTTCAGGCTTTCTCCGCCCAAGGTCGGTTTCCGTCAGCCACTATGAGGGGAGCTGCTGGGTGGCGGACACCGATAATAACCGGGTGGTAAAGGTGCTGGCCGATGTACCGAATGGATATGACATTTCTACAAACTCTGATTTCCACGCTGTATTGGGAGGGCTTGTCGGACCACTTTCTGTATCGGCAAACTATATGGACGGGACCTGCTGGGTAGCTGATACAGGAAATGACCGCGTGGTGCTGGTAGCACGAAATGGCACACAGATCATCAAGAGCGTGGAACAGTTTCCATCTCCTCGCACAGTCTCAGTAAACCCTCTGGACGGTTCCTGCTGGGTGGGAGACACGGACAGTGATCAGATTATAAAGCTGATCGACGGAGGGACGGCAGAGCAGTTCCGCCTTAGTGGATTTAATGATCCTGTTTCCGTCTCAGTAGAGCTTTTTAGTGGAAGCTGCTGGGTTGCAGACCGGGATAACCACCAGGTGGTCAAGCTTTCGGCCGGGGGAACCGAGCTTTTGCGTTTGGATGGTTTTATTTCCCCAATTTCTGTGCTTTCGGTTCCGGGCGAGGAACCTGCCTTTCGTCGCCCCCCCCAGGCCGTAGCTGCGTGGAACCTGGTAGAGGACCTGGAAGTCCGTTTTGATGCAAGTGGAAGCACGGATGTCGATGGGCATATCATCCGGTATGAATGGGATTTCGAGGGGGACGGAATCTACGATTATAGCTCATCCGATACCCCCATCGTCTCCCACACCTTTTCCTCGGCAGGCATATACAACCCTATCTTAAAGGTTACTGACAATGACTATCTTACGGACATTGACGCCACCCAGACGATCCGGCTGGGCCAGCTCACGGCTACGGCCAGTGCAAACCCGTATACCGGCACTGTTCCCCTGAACGTCTCCTTTACGGGGCAGGCTATTGACCCTATCAGCGGCCGCATTGCCGATTACCATTGGGATTTCAATGGTGACGGGGAATGGGACTATTTTAGCGAAACGAGCCCTGACACCTCCTGTACATATTCAGAGCCAGGAGTTTACACGGCTGTATTTCATGTTAGAAACAGTGCAAGGCAGACAGCTATTGATACGGTAGTAATCGAGGTTTATGAGGCTCATCCTACCGCCTCGGCCAGTGCCAACCCTGCCAGCGGCGATGCACCCCTGACAACCAACCTGGTCGGAACCGGAGACGATCCCGACGGTTCTATCGAGATGTATCAGTGGGACTTCGACGGAGACGGAAACTTCGACTGGTACAACCTTGAGAACGGCAGCACCTATAACACTTATGCTGGTGTTAGCACTTATACTCCTGTATTTCAGGTAACAGATAACACTGGGCTGACCGGCGTAGCAGCAACCCGGGTAGAAGTCAACCTGCCAGCCGCACAGAGGCCCACAGCGGTGCTCTCTGCCACTCCAATCAGCGGAAACGCCCCCTTAACCATAACCTTTAACGGCAGTGCTTCATCCACTCCTATCGGAACGATTACGGACTACACTTGGGATTTTGGCGACGGCGAAAACGCAACCGGCATAAATGTATCCCATACTTACACCCCGGCTGGAAACTATACTGCTACCCTCACCGTAACCACCGACCTGGGAGGAACCAACAGTACAACCAAAGTCATTACAGTTCTTGCTCCTGGAACCCCCACGGCTGTTGCCAGCGCCAATCCTTATACAGGTGCTGCACCCCTGACGGTTACTTTCTCGGCTACAGGATCACACGATGATCCAAATGATCCGAACGGTTCGATTGAAACATATGAATGGTATTTTGACGACATCTCGACCGCACTTTTCCGTGACGACATGGAATCCGGGGACTCAAAGTGGACTCCCTATACGCCCTGGGCTCTGATCGACTCTGATTTTCATAGCCAAGGCCACTCCTGGACCGATAGTCCCGGCGTCGACTATGCTAATAATGCCGACGTTTCCCTTACCAGTGCCTCTTTTGATCTAAGTAGTGCAAGCAGTTCCAACGCTCTCACTCTTACCTTCTGGCATCATTATGAATTCGAACCAGGTTATGACTATGGCCGGGTGGAAATCTCAAGCGATGGCGGAACCAACTGGACAGAACTGGTTAGCTTCACAGGCAATAAAAGTGAATGGACCAAAGCAGAGATAGATTTAGGCGCATACGCCGGAGAGCCTGATGTCAGGATCAGGTTCCGCTTGACGAGTGACTACAGTGAAACATGTGACGGCTGGTACATCGATGATGTAAATGTAAGGGGGGTGCTGTTTGAGGACTTTACCGCCACGTCGGGGACCGCTTCTTATACCTACACCGCGGCCGGGACCTATCATCCAACCCTGCGCGTAACCGATGATGAAGGAAATAGCGCAACCGACTCCCTTACTATAGATGTGAACCTGGGGAAACCGGTGGCCGTGGCAAGCGCCGATCCTTCTGCTGGTGTTGCCCCGTTGACCGTGAATTTCTCGGCTGACGGCTCCTCTGATCCGAACGGTTCCATAGTCCTTTATGAATGGGACTTCGAGGGAAGCTTTGAAGACAATATGGAATCCGGCTCAGCAAAGTGGACTGCGCAAGACTCGTGGGCAATCATCGACTCAGATGGCCACAGCGGCACCCACTGCTGGACAGACAGCCCGTCGGGAGATTATCCCGATTATGCCGATACAAGTCTCATAAGCAAGGCTTTTGACCTAACTTCATCCACTCAAGTGACCCTGAGTTTCTGGCACCATTACGCCTTCTCTTATAACACCAGGGGAATTGTGGAGATTTCAGCCGGCGGAAGTGGCACCTATACAGAACTGGCCAGCTTCAGCGGGACGCAGAATGACTGGACCGAGGCACGTGTTAATCTGAACGCGTATGCCGGCAAATCAGATGTAAAGATCCGCTTTCGCCTGAACAATACCGGCTATTACAATGCCGACGGGTGGTATATCGATGATGTCGTAGTGGAGGGGGGCATTGGCACGATCGACTGGAGTTCTGATACATCCGGGAACACATCTTATACATATGATGAATGCGGAATCTATCACCCTGTCCTCAGAGTCACGGATAACGACGGTTACACCTCTGTCGACAGAGTGAAAATTGCGGTATTGGGCCGGCCCAAGGCACAGATTGAACAACCGATACCAGGCAAATCGTATTTTAAGCAAGACGTGAATTTTGTGGGGAATGGCACTGATCTTGATGGTGATATTATTTCCTACGAGTGGGATTTTGACGGAGACGGCACCTTCGATTGGTCATCCTCAGCGACCGGAGCAACATTATATTCCTTTTCGTCCCCAAGCACATATACAGCTACTTTCAAGGTAACGGACGATGACGGTCTTGTAACGACCTCATTTTCCTGCTTTGACATTATCGAGCAGGGGCCGGTCGATGTGGAGCCGACAGCGGATACTGTAAAGGGCAATTCGCCCCTTACGGTCTCTTTTGACGGCTCAGCCCGAGACGAAGACGGCACCATTGTTCGCTATGAATGGGATTTTGACGGAAACGGTACCTATGATTGGGGAAGCGCCGGCCCCGGAGAGGTGGTAAGTTTTTCAAGCCAGTACAACTCTTCTAACTGGTCGGCCGGCAATCTTATCGACGGCTTGGTTGCCACCAGCGACAGCCGCGGCTGGTGCACCAGTTATGGCGCAGCATTTCCCCACGAGATCATCTTCTCGCTTGCCAAGGGGGATACATGGAATATCGATCGCATTGACATCGATCCCCAAACAACGGAGTCAAGCAGCAGGTGGGCAAAGAACTTCCAGGTGCTGGTCTCTACAGACGGAGAGAACTTTGCGGCAGTCGATCCCGG
>QMMV01000220.1 GCA_003647435.1 Deltaproteobacteria bacterium
TAAATCCGAAATCCGAAACAAATGCCAATGTTCCAAATCCTAAATTCAAGACAATGGATATCTTGGGGAATTTCAAATAGTGATTGCATCACTACCGGAAATGTTTTTGACATTGGATATTCTAATTTTGAGATTGTTTCGAATTTCGGTATTCGGATTTAGGATTTAGGCGTCTTGCAAATTCTTCTAATTTGACAATTTGGGATAGAATTTGATGCTGCCGTGTGAGGTCTTTCGCAGTATCTTGACAATACGCTCACAAGTGCGTATAAATATCAATGAGCGAGGGGAGGCAGTGCAACGAAGGAGGAAACAATATGGCAGAAGAAAAAGGCTTTACAATCAAAGATAAACGGGCCTTTTCCACGGAAACTGGAGAACCCAGAGCCAAGCCATCCGAAAAAGCCAAGGAGAAAAAAACCGAAAAGAAAGAGACCGTTAAGGAAAAAGCAAAAGAAACGGCAGAGGAAATTCGACTTCCCGAAGTTAATTTTTCGACCTTTATTCTTTCGCTTAACTCATCGGCCCTTCTCCACTTTGGCGAGATAGCGGATCCTGCAACGGGCAGGAAGAGCAAGAATCTTCCCATGGCCAAACACACTATCGACATCCTTGCAATGCTGGAAGAAAAGACCAAGGGAAACCTCGCCGAGGATGAAGGGAAGCTGCTAACAAACATCCTGTATGATCTAAGGATGCGATACATAAAGGAAACCACATAGTGCCTGAACCGAAAGCCTCCGAAGCATGTTTTTCCCTGTCATTGCGAGGGAAATACAGGTGAAGCAATTTTCTGAAAATACGCGGGGTTGCTTTCCCAACATGTTCGAACTCCTTGCAACCACAGCTTGAAGCAAGGAGTTTTCCTTCAGTACCTGACACACTATCATGAGAGGAAAAACAGAGATGGAACCAATCAAACCGGCTCACACCAAGCCGTTGCGGGCTGCCATTGCAATCATAGCGCTGGTTTCTGTTATATCAGGGTTGCTGATAGGCGCCAAGTTTAACTTCACCACAGAGACCGATGCCTCAAAGCCACACACAACAATAATGGTGCCCGCTAATTTTACGGAGGTGGCCAAGGCCGTGAGCCCCGCGGTGGTAAATATTCGAACCGAAAGAGTGATAAAAGGGGGCGGACCCGTGTTCAGACATTTTCATAGTCCCTTTGGAGAAGAGAGCCCCTTTGATGACTTTTTTGAAAGATTCTTCGGCCAAATCCCCCAGCGCGAATTTAAACAGCGAAGCCTTGGCTCGGGTTTTATACTCGATAGAAAAGGCTACATTGTAACGAATAACCATGTGATTGAAAATGCGGACAAGATCACCGTAAAGCTGAACAATGGCAAGGAATATAAGGCTAAAGTGGTGGGGCGGGATCAAAAAACCGATATTGCCTTACTAAAAATCAAAGGGGCGAGCGATCTTCCGATTGCAAAACTTGGTGATTCTGATGCCCTCAAAGTAGGCGAGTGGGTCGTGGCAATCGGGAGTCCTTTCGGACTCGAACATACGGTGACCGCAGGTATTGTAAGTGCCAAAGGGCGTGTTATCGGCTCCGGCCCATATGATGATTTTATTCAAACAGATGCATCTATCAATCCTGGAAACAGCGGGGGCCCACTCGTAAACATGAAAGGGGAAGTAGTAGGCATCAATACCGCCATCCTTTCAAGAAGCGGGGGTAATATCGGCATCGGCTTTGCCATCCCTATCAATATGGCCCGGGGTATCATCGTTCAGTTGAAGGCGGAAGGTGCGGTTACGCGGGGATGGCTGGGGGTAAGCATCCAGGATCTGACACCACAACTTGCCAAGTACTATGGTTTAAAAGATGCTAAGGGGGCCCTTGTAGCTGAAGTTTTTAAAGGAGACCCTGCCGACAAAGCCGGCATTAAGCCACGAGACGTAATCGTTGAAGTCGGTGGTAAGAAGATCAAAAACAGCCGAGATCTGTCCAGAATTGTTGCAGAGCTTCCGGTTGGCAAAAAGGTGGACATCAAGGTCATCAGAAATCAAAAAGAGCTTACTTTTCAGGTAAAGATTGCAAAACGTACCGAAGAAAAAGAAGCCGAAGCCGTGACAGGGGCGGAGGGAGAAACTGATCTTGGCATGAGAGTCTCTCCTTTAACTCCGGAACTTGCCAGGCAATACAATATCCCACAACGCCAGGGCGTTGTGGTTGTTCATGTTGAAAAGGACAGCCCGGCAGACCGGGCAGAAGTTCAACAAGGGGACCTGATACTGGAGATAAATCATAAAGCCATCAGGACAGTAAAAGATTATCAGGCCGAGATAAAAAAAGCCAAGAAAGGTGATTCCATTTCCCTTCTGATAAGGAGAAGAACAGGTTTCCTAGCCCTGACCATCACAAAGTAACTCCCTGTCTGTTGTCGGGTGTCCGTTGACCGTTATGGGCCGTTATCCGTAGGTAAACGGTCACCGAGCAACACTTTTCCATCGGCGATCAACTGTCATTGCTTCAATGAATTCTTTCATTACGCAATCACCTGCCAAGATCAACCTATTTTTGAAAGTGGTGGGAAAAAGGGCAAATGGCTACCATGAGATTATAAGTCTCATGTCCCGTATCGATCTGTTTGATGTGCTCACCCTGTCTTTCGAACAACCCTCGATAACCATCCGTTGCTCTAACCCCCGAGTACCCGAAGGGAAAAACAACCTTGCCTATAAAGCTGCTTCCTTTTTCTTTGAGGCGCTGCCAAGCAGTAATGGTGTTGATGTCTGGATCGAAAAGGTGATCCCTGTGGCAGCAGGCCTCGGTGGTGGAAGCAGTAACGCTGCTTCTGTACTGATGGCATTAAACCAGCATTACGGGCTCCCGTTTAGCAACATGAAACTTATGGAGATGGGACAAAAAATTGGAGCAGATGTTCCTTTCTTTCTCTTGCGGCATTCGGCTATTGTCAGCGGAATCGGAGAAAAGTTGGAAAAATTTCAAGGAATGCCCCCCCTATCCGCCGTCCTGGTTTGTCCGAACATTGAGGTTTCCACAAAGTGGGTTTACGAAAGCCTGAATTTACCATTGACAAAATCCGGTAAAAATTTTACTATCCAAGACTTTCGAGAGGATCCTTTTCGGATGCTTAAATCTTTGTCCAATGATTTGGAGGCGGTAACGGTTGCCAGGTTTCCAGAAATAAACAATATCAAGCAACGCCTCCTTGAGCTTGGCGCACAGGTGGCATCTATGTCAGGAAGCGGGCCCAGCGTTTTCGGGCTATTTGAAGATCTTGAAAAAGCATCCATGGCATTTCAGGCTATGAAGCATCAAGAGTGCGGGGATATCTTTCTGGTAAGTTTGTTGCTTCCTTGATGACCATGCTGGGGTGTCGTCAAGCGGTAAGACACAGGACTTTGGATCCTGCATCGGAGGTTCGAATCCTCCCACCCCAGCCAAGATAGGTGCAGGTTCTACGGCGCCTGCATTCGGGGTAGGTCGTCTTTAAAAGGCAGGCGCGAACACCGAATAACAACTACCGAAGCTTTGTGTGCGGGGAACTATGCATGATCTCGTTTTGTTTGCCGGCAACTCGAACCGCAAATTAGCCATCGATATCTGCCGTTACATAGGTATAAAGTTGGGCAACGCCCAGGTAAAGACATTTAGCGACGGCGAAATTCAGGTGGAGATCAAAGAAAATGTGCGAGGCAGGGATGTCTTTGTCCTGCAGTCCACGTGTGCTCCTGTAAACGATCATCTGGTTGAACTCTTGCTGATGATCGATGCATTCAAGCGCTCGTCGGCATACAGGATTACAGCCGTCATTCCCTATTACGGTTACGCCCGACAAGACAAGAAGGTTGCCCCACGGGTTCCGATCAGTGCCAAACTTGTGGCTGATATGATTACCACGTCTGGAGCTAACCGTGTGATTACAATGGACTTGCACGCCGGCCAGATACAGGGGTTTTTCGATATTCCGGTAGACAACCTCTTTGCAGCTCCAGTTATTTTAGAATATATCAAAGATCATTTCAGGGACGATACGGTCATCGTTTCTCCAGATGCTGGTGGCGTGGAGAGGGCCCGTGCCTTTGCAAAGCGGCTTCACACACAACTGGCGATTATAGATAAGAGGCGGCCGGCACCAAACAAGGCCGAAGCAATGAATGTGGTAGGAGATGTTCGAGGAAAAACGGCCATTATCTTAGATGACATGGTGGACACCGGAGGAACATTAACTCAAGCAGCCAATGCCCTGGAAAAACACGGTGCATCGGAGGTCTATGCATGCTGCGCTCACCCGGTGCTGTCAGGCCCTTCAGTAGAGCGTATTTCTGAGTCAGCGATCAAGACCCTTGTGGTAACGGATACCATTCCTCTGTCTGAAAAGGCAAAAGCGTGCAAGAAGATCCATGTGCTGTCCGTCTCAGAACTGCTTGGAGAAGCTATTAAACGTTGTCATAGCGGCAACTCTGTCAGCTCATTATTTGTATGATCCCGAATTTCGCAAGTATTCCA
>QMMV01000221.1 GCA_003647435.1 Deltaproteobacteria bacterium
GCAACTCTTTTCATAACTACCCTCCACTGCCAGGATATCACCTAACCCTTTGATACTCAAGATTTTTTCAGAATTCCGCATGACAGCGTAATCGGATGCGTCGCTCGCCGGCGCGCCCGAAGGGCGAGGGCCGTGGACGGCCCGAGCCAAAGAACAGCACATCACTGAGGGGACGCAAACCCTGCCTGACGGCAGGCAGGGGTGTTGATGCGGATTTCCGCCCGTTCCGGCCTAAGCCGGATGTCGTGATTCGTGTCGCGATTTGTCGCAATACCACGTCACCATGTGTCGCGATCATATCTCCCGCTCCTGGCTATGGGTTCCCCCTCTCTCTACGGCATGACCAGCGGCGGGCAGTCCTCTCATCCTCCCTGATATTCCCGCTTTACCGCCCCTCAAGATAGATGCGCGTGATTGTCAAGCAGCGCCCAGGCATAGCAACTTGCTTTGCTTTCAGGCAGTTATGATGGATAGGCACCCAACGAAATCGTCACGGTCTTCATTGCTTCTTAATATCTTCAGGCGCTCTATACCTCAGCTTATTATGCGATGTGCGACTCCGGGAGCATCTATTCTGGCACCATCTAATACGCGTAACATTTTTTAGTTTTTTATGGACGGTCCTTCCTCTGTTCCCACCCTCCACGCACGGCCTTTTTTCTCGATTTGACAATAACGGCTGACCGGCCAGTTGCGGAAGTAATTTCAGTTGGATCTCTCTTTCTCAGAGGGATTATACGGCGACTACATCCTGCGAAATCGGATGTAAAGACATGGACGACAGGACTACTCTCGATCTTGATGTCCAGGTCTCGAAGGATCATGCAGGGGACTCCCTATCCAGGCAAGCCAGTAGTTCCAAGCAACTCATGATCGCTGAGACGGCCACGCCAACGTGTATGGTCTGTCCACCTGGATGCTGATCTCGGTTGCGGAAGCTGTGGATTGCATTGATTAAGACGTAGGTGTCTTTGGTCGCATACCTGGCCCTGGCTTCGAATCTTATTCTGCTACCTGTCAAAAGCTGCAGGATTCCACACTGGATCCCCCGGTCTCCAGGTACGGTGTTCCCCTCTTGTTCCTTGATGCGTTGAACGATTTTCCCGGAGGGGTCAACCTGATCCCAATAGTCAAGAATCTCCTGTGGAATGACTTTTGATTCCCCGAATTCACGTTGCCAGATCAGGTCCAGCGCCCGTTCCTCGATGCTAGTCAGATTATTCAGGCAGTCGTCAGGAAAATCAGGAATATCCTCAATAGCTCGGGCCACGAGCCGATGTAACCGATCATCAAAACGTGAGATATGAGCCAGTCGGTGCTCGAGCAAACTGCGGATGTTAGCCTGATAATCTTCCCATGATCCGAATAGGCGCGCCATGCTGCCGGCATCCGGCCCGGCACCTTGGATATACGCTTTAAGCATACGGCACGAGGCTGTCAATTTATTGCCCGATTTCCTGGCGAAGCCCTTCTCGATCAAGCAGTCCCTTTCATCCTTCCCAGCATCATCGAAGAGCAAATCTCCACGATCTACAAGATGGCTGTAGAGATCTTTTGCACCAGCGGGACAGTCTTGCCACATCGCCGAGATCACATCGGAGAGATTCTCCAAGGCCTTCTTCGCCGCCCGGTTGACGGTTTCGTTGTCTACCTGCCCGCCCGGAATATCGGTGGCAATCTGATTCAGAACTCCCAGGAAAAGCGGTGGAAATCCTGCGGACCAGTTGGCCAGTTCGGTTTTCGCCCCCGCTTGGAAGCTGTGCGCCGATAATTCCTTGATGATCGCCTCACGGTCCTGCTCGTCAAAGGCATCGACGCGCACGGGATTCATGTCGAAGATATTCCAGAACGGACTGGTGATGGCATCCTGACTGCGTATCAACTCGCTCAGCGGTTTTCGCGTCGCCGTAACTATCTTGTGCTTCTTGCCGTAGAACATCGACCTCATCTGATCCCAGAGGTGTCCCGTCAGCTTTCCTTGGCCCAAAGGCTTGTCGAAGCCATCCCAAAGCATGAGGATGGGCCAACCTTCCTCTTCGAGGAAGTCCGCCACTTCCGCCAGATTGCTGAAAGAATGATCCTCAAGGTGCTTGCGATATTCGGAAGTATCCGCCTGTGATTGAGCCAGGCAGTCGCGCAGTCGCTCGCAGAGCTTAGTAATAAAGTCTTCATCCGATGTCGGAGCTACATGACCAAGGTGCCAATGCAGCACGAACTCATAAGGGGATTCTTCATTGGCGATACGCTGGGCCAGGGCATTCATGATGACTGTCTTGCCCACGAATCGCGGCCCAATTATAGACAAGTTACTTGGCGTGGTCTTGGTAAGGTCGTTCCAAATGCGCTGCATAATATTGGCGCGGCCGAGCATCGGCGGGATGTCGGTACCCAATATGGGGAACCTTGGATTACTCATGGTGGTCCTCCGTTTCAAACCTTGCCTTGCTCTTGACAGCTGCGAAGTCCTGTTGCTTCTCGATCCAGGTTCCCATAAGCGGGATGGCCAACACATAGTGACCACCGCTGGTTTCGCCTACAAGTTCGATAAGCTCTAGTTCTCGCAGGAATTCAAGATCCTCGATCAATATCTCGTCACTGACCTCAATGCCATAGCTGAACAACCTCTCTTGAATTACCCCCAGTCGAAGGAAATCTGGGCTGTCGGCTTCTTTATGGCAGAGCGCAAGGATAAACCGCCTTCGATTAGACTGGGCATAGTCCCATAGACTGGCGAAGTGCTCGTTGTCCTCGACGAGGGCATTCCCTGCCTGATCTACCAGGTCAAGCGTCACTGACCGAGTCTTTAGTTGGGCAGACATGTCGAAAACACGGTTACACAAGCACTGAAGGAGATACGGTTGCCCAGAGGTAAGAAAGATTGCTCGTTCAACGGCTTCCCGTGAGTAGGTAAGACGTCCCTTCACCGGCTCGGTGACAAGACGCCGGGCATACTCAGGGGGCAGGGAGGTAACACCAAAGCGGGTTCCAAGACCATAAAGGGCAGACCAGTACTCCTCGCGCAGTCGTTTCAATCTCCGCGAGCCGGTCAGGATTGCACAAAATCGCGTGTACGTCTGAACGAGGAAACGTATGTTTTCCGGGACTTGTGGCGACGTGACGCCGCTGTCAATACCTTCCTGAAGCTTGTCGAACTCGTCCAGCATCAGCAGCAGGCCAAGATCGTGTTTAGACAGACTTTCAAGAGCGACTTCAACATAATCGCGGAAGTCCGAAAACGATGACGTTTCACCGATTCCGTAGCGGCATGCCTTGGCTATACCGAGTTTCTTGCCCGGTGGAAGTACGGTGCCGTCCGGCAAAGGTGTCTTATCGTCAAGTGTCTGCATGCTCTTGGCAATGCTCTTGGCCATTTCCCGGAACACTTCGACAGTAGGTACGCCTACGCCGTCCTTGCTACCTTCTGCGCCCTGAAGGCTACAATAGACACCCAGCCAGCCGGGGACAGCATTGGTGCCCTCCAGATGCCAAAGGATAGAAGACTTGCCCGAACGGCGGTTGCCTTCAAGTAGGACCACATTGCCACTCTGGACAACCTGACGGCGGATCTGATCCAGGAGTTCCTCACGACCGAAAAACACATCGTTACGTTCAGGGCGGACCGGATCGCCGCAAACATAGGGGCTTCCGCCTATATCCAGATCGATCCCGCCGGTATCCGAGATCGTATCGACGACGTTGAACGCGATCTCGCGAACCCCATCTATTGGCTGCCCATCAAGTGTGTTGGCTGACCACTCCACTGACAGCGTGAACGTACCAGCTTTCTTGGGGCCAGTCCCGACCAGTTCGACAGCCATCTTTGCGTCTTCTGCCAAATAGTCGGTTTCACCCTGCCCCCAATCAGGACTTGTTGAGATGTTCAGATTGCGTAATGGTAGCGGTCCTTGGTTGTGAACGCTGAGGGAAATCTCCACCATTTCACCAACAGGTAACGTCGCGGCATTCGTGCTTACGACCACTTTCACCTTACCAAGCAATGCCGAGCACGCACGGTCCAACCAGGTTGACACCAGCCTGGTCAGACTTCTCGCTTTAGCTTCATTCGGAAGATGCCCCTTGATGAGCGGCATCGTCGCCTTCAACGCCCGGATCGATTCTTGTAACACGCTCAGCAAACCTGGTCCTTGCGGGATAGCGCGGACACCACGAAGACCGGAGACTGCCTCATTAAAGGCGAGAATCCACGCCGCAAGGGCGCTGTTACCCCGGCTGTCGTGCGCGACTCGGTTGCGAATCTCATGAACATTCGAAGCAAGGCGATCCAATGGGTCAAGGTCCAGTGGATCGTCAACTGCATCAACATCGAGAGGTAAACCCATCGCAGCTTTGTCGATCCACTGTGCAATGGGATCATCTTCTCCCTGCGTCAGAAGCTGGGCCAAGAACGCCAACACATCGACACCATGTTCGCGGTGCTGAGTTGCAA
>QMMV01000222.1 GCA_003647435.1 Deltaproteobacteria bacterium
ATGGCCGGGATGATTCCCCGCCGACATCGATGATATCGGCCCCTGCCGCCGCCATGGCCTCCCCGTGCGCTACGGCATCTCTTTTGCGAAAAAAGAGACCCCCGTCTGAAAAAGAATCGGGAGTTACATTCAGGATGCCCATTATTAAGGTGCGCCCCCCCCCCACGGAAAGTCGGAAGGGACCGCACTGCAGATCAAAAACCGATGCTTTCTTCATGGAATTTCACTCGGGAAGCGGCTTAAGTTCAGGGGCTGTCGGGCCGGGATCCTCGACTTTCACCCTGGATTCACCCTCTTCTTTTTCTGGCTCAACTGCTGACGGAATGTCTCCGGCGATAATCGCCTCGATTTCACTTTCCACCAGGGTTTCTTTCTCGAGTAAGGCCTGAGCGAGGGCATGAAGTGTGCTCATATTATCAGTGAGTATCTTTTTGGCCGTTTCGTAGGCATTTGAAACAAACCGGCGGATCTCCTCGTCGATCAGAACGGCTGTCTGTTCACTGTAATCCCGATGTTGAGCAAACTCTCTGCCAAGAAATATCTGCTCTTCTTTCTGGCCAAAAGCGAGGGGGCCAAGCTTTTCACTCATCCCCCATTCACAGACCATCTTGCGCGCTGTATCGGTTGCCCGCTCAATATCGTTACCAGCTCCGCTGGTCATCTGCTTCAGCACCAATTCTTCGGCTGCACGCCCTCCCATAAGAACTGCAAGACTTTTCACAAGATATTCTTTCGGATAGGTGTGCTTTTCATCCACGGGTAGCTGCTGAGTTAGTCCCATAGCACGCCCACGCGGTATAATAGTGACTTTGTGAATCGGGTCAGTTCCCGGTATCATCTTCGCAACCAGGGCGTGGCCTGCCTCATGATATGCGGTGTTTCTCTTCTCTTCATCACTTATAATCATGCTCTTGCGAGCCGTCCCCATAAGGACTTTGTCTTTCGCCTCCTCAAGATCAGCCATCTCTACAAACTTCTTGTCACTCCGGGCAGCCAGAAGCGCCGCTTCATTGACCATATTTTCAAGGTCCGCTCCGGAGAACCCGGGAGTACCCCGCGCAAGGACGGCCAGATCAACATCATCGGCCACAGGAGTGTTACGGGTGTGCACCTTAAGGATTTCCTCCCGACCCCTTAGATCCGGCACAGGGACCACCACCTGACGGTCAAAACGTCCGGGGCGGGTGAGTGCAGGGTCAAGAATATCAGGTCTGTTTGTCGCAGATATCAGAATCACTCCTTCATTTGATTCGAATCCATCCATCTCCACCAGGAGTTGGTTTAGAGTCTGCTCTCTTTCGTCGTGCCCACCTCCAAGCCCTGCACCTCTATGCCGTCCAACAGCGTCGATCTCGTCAATGAAGATAATACACGGTGCATGTTTTTTCCCTTGAACAAATAAATCTCTTACTCTGGATGCTCCAACGCCAACAAACATCTCCACAAAATCAGACCCGCTGATACTGAAAAAAGGTACACCAGCTTCTCCGGCAATTGCCCTTGCCAGAAGTGTCTTGCCGGTTCCGGGAGCTCCCATTAAAAGGACGCCTTTTGGTATTCTTCCCCCCAGGCGAGTAAATTTCTTCGGATCTTTCAAAAAATCTATGATCTCCCTCAACTCTTCCTTCGCTTCATCAATACCTGCAACATCCTTAAAGGTTACCTTGGCGGACTGGTCCGAAAGGAGTTTGGCTCGACTCTTGCCGAAAGAAAGCGCCTTGCCTCCTCCTCCCTGCATCTGCCGCATAAAGAATATCCAGACTCCAATGAGAAGAATCATCGGAAACCAAGAAACCAGCACGGTCATATACCAAGGAGATTCAGATGGCGGCTCGGCCTTGATCTGGACCCCGTGACTCATCAAATTTTTGACCAAATCCGGGTCGTCAGGCGCAAATGTCTTAAAATGTGTCCCATTGACATCAGTCCCGCCGATCTCGTGCCCTTGTATGACCACGCCTGCTACAAGCCCCTTTTCCACACGACTCAAAAATTCTGTATAACTGATCTCCCTTTCGTGCACCCTCGACTGATTGAACAGATTAAAGAGCAAAATCATGACAAGAATGATGACCAGCCATAACGCAAGATTTTTATAAAATGGATTCAAGAAAGGAACCTCCTGTAATTAAGTGAGCTAAAGTGATCGTAACTCCGCAGGTTGCCGGGTTCAGAGTTCAGGATTTACTGTTGGTTGCCTTACGCTGTTCGTATTTGTTGGGATGTAACTATAAAGGGGTATTAACCCTATGGAGCGCAATCTCCATTCGCTTCCCCGTGAACCATGGAACTTTGAACCTGTGGTCTATACAATAAGAACAACATTACTGAGATAATATTCAGTATAATGCAAAAACAATATCGTTTCAACTCCTCAATCATTCCGGTAAAAGCTCCGCTTTCAGCAACCTGCGCGTTTGTTCTGTAACCTTAACCGTATCGTCTATACGGTACCCGCCTACCCATATAATCCTGCCTTCGCTGAGCAATATTGGACACTGCAGCCTCTTTTTCCGGGGAACTTTATGGTTAATAAAAAAAGTCTTCACCTTCTGGAAACCCTTCATCCCTAACGGCCTGAACCGATCACCATTTTCCCAGTTCCTCAACTTCAGGGGAAAAGATATTCTATCCATGTCAAAAAACCCTGCTGTCGAGAGACTTTTTTGCGGATGAAATACTTTCTTTCCATCATGCGCGTCATGCATTGAAAGTTTCAACAACATGCCAATCTCACGAATAAAGGTCGTGCCAACATCATCTATCTCGTACTCGAACTTAGGGGGCGGCCTAAGGGGGCCAAGCAAGAAGCTGAGTTCGTCCCTGTCACGAACAACCAAAACATCACGAGGCAAGTTCAGACGTCCTGACGGAGGTCCTTTCTTAATAAGCTCGCATACCGCCTCCACGTGCAGGTGACCGAGACGTCTGAGGTTTCCCTTGAGTAACAAAACGGCTTCACGGATCAGGCGTCGCAAGAATGCGGGATGTAAACCGATCAAGCCGGGCAGCGAAAGCGTGATGCAATCAGAAGTACGCTTCAGCAAAAGATCTTGCAGCCTATTCTCGATTTGCTCTTTCCAGAAATCTTCTTCGTCTCGCACAATGGAGGCGAGGCGAGTCAATGCGAAAACGACTTTCGGGTTGAAGTTTTCTTGAAGAACAGGCAAGAGATCGTTGCGTATCCTGTTGCGAAGGTACCTGCGATCAAGATTCGAGGCATCCTGGACATACTCAAACCCACTTTGATTCAAGAAGGCGAGTATTTCTTTCCGGGTTATCTCTATGAGAGGCCGAATGATCCGGCCTTCGCGGATAGGTTGGATCCCCGCGAGACCTCTTGGTCCCGTTCCCCGCAAAAGATGGATAAGGATCGACTCCGCATTATCATTCGCCTGATGACCGAGGGCAATCTTTTTGGCCCGATATCTGGCCGCCACCTCATCATAGAAGGCATAGCGGACTGCCCTGCCGGCCTGTTCCAGCGAAAGCCGGTGCCTCGCCTTATAAGAGGCTACGTTCCTGGAGCTTATTTCACATGGAATCTTCAGCCTGGCGGCAAGCCTCCTGACAAAAGCTGCTTCTCGATCTGAAACGACTCCCCGGAGCTGGTGGTTGAGGTGTGCAACAATGAGGTCAAGAGACCAGGTATCCCTCAGGGCTACCAGGCTGTGAAGGAGTGCAACAGAATCCGGACCGCCAGATACCCCGACAAGGACTGTATCACCCGCATCCAGCATATGATAGCGATATATGGTGCCTTCGACGGCAGACAAAAATCTGCTTGGTTTTCCCGGCATGGTAATCTAATCTTTGAAAAGTTGTATAACTTCAGCCTTTTGGAAAAAACAGCCATAAGGAGCGGACAGGCCATCATTCAGGTTTCGGGTGTCGGATTTAAATTTTCGTAACACTTTAGCTCTTTTAAAAAAACAGATATACGGAACGGATAGGCCATCCGATTGGAGACCGTCTCAAACTCAGACAGTGAGCCAGTCTCCAATCGGATGGCCTATTCGCAATAATATTTTGAAAAATCTAAGTTGATACAAACTTTCGTTTTTCTGCCGGCCTGTTGCCCGAACGGGCAACAGGCCGTCTAACACCTGAAACTGTTTTTGTCTGCACGCTCGGTTGCCTGCCGCCGGCAGGTGCTCGGGTTTGAGGCAGTTTGTCACAGGAATGCCCGCATGCGGTGATATTTGTAAAAACCTTGTATGATTAATACAGAAATTAAAGGGTTTTAACAAGATTATGTCAAGGGAAAAAGATGCGTGGTAACACTTTAGCTCTTTTAAAAAACAGACATGCGGAACTGACAGGCCATCCGATTGGAGACCGTCTCAAACTCAGACAGTGAGCCAGCCTCCAATCGGATGGCCTGTCCGCAATAATATTTTCAAAAATCTAAACTGATACGA
>QMMV01000223.1 GCA_003647435.1 Deltaproteobacteria bacterium
CCTCCATCCTGCGTTCTTCCGGTTGGCACTTATATGTTCAGCCCACTGGTGGGGGCAACTTCTCTCGGGGCCATGCTCAAAGATGGCATATTGACTGATTTGCAAACGATTACCGCCTGCGTTCTCGGAAGTTTGTTGATGCTTCCCATATTCACCTTGAGGTCTTCTTTCCCTAAATATACATCGATTTTTGGTTTCTCATTAGGATCAAGTATCCTATTGGTTTCAACTATCTTAGGGATGCTCAGCCGTGGGGCTTTTCTTTTGCTTTTTCTGAGCATGAGTTAAAAAAAAATGTTAAAATTATAGAGGAATTATGAAAAAACAAAAGTTCATTTACCATTATCATTTTACCGCCATCGTTGGTCAGGACAAGATGAAGAATGCTCTTATTTTAAATGCGATTAACCCGAAACTTGGCGGTGTTTTAATTCGGGGCGAAAAAGGCACAGCCAAATCGACCGCAGTGCGGTCCCTGGCCGTTCTTTTGCCGGACATAGAGGTGGTTGCCGATTGCAAGTTTGGGTGCAATCCGCACAATAGATCGCAGATGTGCCAGGAATGTATAAACCGTCTCGATTGCGGGGAAGAGCTTCCCAAAGAAAAGAGAAAAACACGGGTTATTGAGCTTCCTGTGGGTTCTACGGAAGACAGGGTCGTAGGCACACTCGATTTGGAACATGCTATAAAAAAGGGAGAAAAACGCTTTGAACCCGGTATGTTAGCGGAAGCCAACCGCGGAATCCTTTATGTAGATGAGGTCAACCTCCTTGATGACCACATCGTAGATATCCTGCTTGATTCTGCTGCCATGGGGGTCAATGTCGTGGAGAGAGAGGGGGTCTCCTATTCTCATCCTGCTGAGTTTATCCTGATCGGCACTATGAATCCTGAAGAGGGGGAGCTGCGCCCTCAACTCCTGGACCGTTTTGGGCTATGTGTCCATATCCAGGGAATAGCAGATCTTGATCAAAGGGTTGAGGTGGTCAAAAGAAGGGCATTTTACGAGCAAGACCCTGCCGGATTTCAAAAGACCTGGAAACAAGAGGAGGAGAAACTCCAGCAAGCTATTGTCCGGGCCAAAGAACTCTTGCAGGGGGTTACTATTTCCGATGATATATTGTATTTAATTGCCCGTATTGCCATTGATATGAATGTGGATGGCCATCGGGCAGACATTATGATGATGAAGGCATCGAAGACCATAGCCGCATTTAATGGGCGAAGAGAAGTTATAAAAGAGGATGTGCAGAGTGCGGCGGACATGGCTCTTCAGCACAGGATGCGAAGAAAACCATTCCAGAAGCCCGGTGTGGAAGAAGGAAAGATAATGGGGATTATTTCTCATACCCATCCCCATAAACATGAACATGTGCATACGCATCGGCATCAACATAAAAAAGTGCCTAAAATACCTAAAGTTTAAAATGCCTAAAGTTAATGAATCGCTTCGCTCTATCTTTTTTAAATAAGATTGGCAGAATACCTTAACTTTGGGCACTTTACGGGCTTTAGCGCACTTACAACTTCGAAAAAGTCTAAAGTTGAAAGGTCCAAAAATGAAGAATAAGGAATTTGCGAAAGAATTGGAAAAACGGACACGAAAATTTACGGTGAGTATCATACAGTTATCTTCACAGTTGCCGAATACCCCTGAGGGGAATGTGATACGCAATCAAATTACTAAATCGGGCACTTCTATTGGCGCTAATTATCGAGAGGCAAATCGTGCCAGAAGCAATGCTGACTTTAAAAACAAAATTAAGATTTGTGAAAGTGAAGCCAGTGAAACCCAATACTGGCTTGAAGTAATTGTAGAATCCGAAATGTTATTATGGGAGCAGGTAAAAGGAACCCACGACGAATGTAGTCAGCTATTGGCTATCTTCACTTCCATTGCAAACAAACTTTAGGCATTTTACGAACTTCACGGACTTTAGGCACTTTTTAAGAGGTAACATCTTGGATTGGAGACAGAGAGAAGTTTATCCATTTTCGGCCATTGTGGGTCAACAAAAGATGGCCCGGGCGCTCATCTTAAATGCGATCTTTCCCTCACTCGGCGGGTTGTTGATCAGGGGGGAAAAGGGAACAGCAAAATCCACGGCTGTCCGGGCGCTGGCTGCTGTTTTACCGGAGATCGAAGTGGTTTCGGGATGCCCGTTCAATTGTGACCCTCATGAATATGATCGTTTGTGTCCCGGATGTAAGGCAAGAGTAAAACAGAGCGTCGATCTACCTATCGCAAAGAGGAAGATTAAAGTCATCGATCTCCCCCTTGGAGCCACTGAAGACAGGGTATTGGGGAGTCTGGATCTGGAGTATGCTGTTAAGGAGGGGAAAAGACGTTTCACTCCCGGTCTGCTTGCGTCAGCCCACAGGGGAATTCTTTATATTGATGAAGTCAATCTATTGAACGATCATATTGTGGATGTGATTCTGGATGCTGCCGGCATGGGGATGAATTTTGTTGAGCGGGAAGGGGTTTCTTATATGCACCGGGCCGAATTTATCCTGATTGGAACCATGAACCCTGAAGAGGGGGAATTGCGTCCACAACTGCTGGATCGATTCGGGATGTGTATCCAGATTGAAGGCATAGAAAACCCGGATGAAAGGGTCCGGCTGATCAAACTCAGAGAACGTTTTGACAAGAATAGCACTGAGTTCATAATGGCGTATCAAACCCGCCAGAATAATCTCTCACAGGGCATTATGCGTGCCAAAGCGCGATTTTCACATGTCAAAATTTCAGATGAAATGGTTCAACTCTGTTCAAAACTCGCGCTGGATGCATTTGTGGCCGGGCACCGTGCGGATATTGTTATCAGAAAAACGGCTCTCACTATTGCATGTTATGAGGGCAGAGATGCTGTAACCGAAGAGGACGTCAATGAAGCGGCGGATCTCGTATTACTTCACCGTGTAAGGATGCCTCCACCGCCCCCACAGCACAGGCATGAAGAGAAAGAAAAATCTCAAGAAAAATCTCCCCAGGATGAGAAGGAAAACGAAAAGCAAGAGGAAAAACCAGAGACCCAAAACCGGCGGGAGGGTGAAGTGAGAGAGAACCAGGAAGAGGAACAAGGAAGGGATAAAGAGGAATCGGAAAATAGTCTATCCCATAGTCCGATACTTGAGAACGTTTTTCCTGTGGGAGATACCTTTAAGGTAAGAAGAATTCAAATGCAAAGAGACCGGATACTCCGGAAAGGTTCGGGAAGGAGAAGCCGGACAAGGACATCCTCAAAGGCAGGCAGATATATCATGAGTACCATGGAAAGAAGAACGAATGACCTGGCCCTGGATGCTACTTTAAGGGCGGCCGCTCCGTATCAGAAACAAAGAAGCAGACAGGACGTGGCTATTGTCATTGAAGAAAGCGACATTCGGGAAAAGATAAGAGAGAAACGGATCGGAAATTTTATTGTTTTTGTCGTTGATGCCAGCGGTTCTATGGGTGCCGGAAAACGCATGATCGAAACCAAGGGAGCTATTCTTTCCCTTCTTTTGGATGCTTATCAGAAAAGGGACAAGGTAGCCATGGTGGCCTTTAAGGCAGACCGTGCCGAGGTACTCCTTCCCCCAACCAGCAGCATAGAGCTTGCTCATAAACTTTTGGAAGAGCTTCCCACCGGGGGGAAGACACCCCTTTGCCATGGGATATCTCTCGGCTACCAGGTCATTCAAAGCTACTTCCGGAAAGATCCTCATATATATCCATTACTGATACTTATCTCTGACGGAAAGGCCAATATGAGTCAATATGGCGGAAAACCCGTCTCCGAAGCTATGGAAGTGGCCGAGGAGATAAAAAATGATAACCGAGTCAATACAGTTGTCGTTGACGTTGAAAAATCGGGGATGATCTCCTTTGGACTGGCCCATCAATTATCTCTCCAAATGGGTGCTCGATATTTCAGGATCGGGGATCTCAAATCAGACACATTAGTAGAGATTCTGCGAGAAGATTTATTGATATGAGTTAGGGAGTTATTCGGAATTTGCCTCTGCCCGATCAATTCCAATTAAGGGTCAACAGGACAGGACTACTGGTGATTTCAGACAAGGCATCCTCTTGCATCAACCCGCTCTTTTCGCAGGATGCCGCCGGGAGTGATCAGATAAAAATGATCGTACAGATTAACGCAAAGGCTCACATTTACCGGGATAATACTCAGCCGCTCCCCTATCCTTGGGGGATGGCTACAGCGGCTGACGTTTACCCAGCCGTGTTCTTCGTGAAGGCGGGTTATCCTGGCATTCGGGTATTCGACAATAAACCCCATTTCAAGGTTCTCATGACGTAATAACTGTTTTGCCGAAAGTGCCTTTGAGCCGGCGTCGATGATCGCCCGGCCCGGGACTACGTCTGAAATCACGGTCGCCACCACACGGGCGGCACAGTCTTTTAG
>QMMV01000224.1 GCA_003647435.1 Deltaproteobacteria bacterium
AGGTACATCGGGATCGAATGTATTCTCGCAGGACAATGACCCCGAATTAATTCGCGAAGCCCTACCCTTTGCCCTCAAAACCTACGAGGCACTGCTTGTCTCGGACCCGAAAAATCGTAGTCTCTATCTGAGCGCCGCTGATGGATTTATAAAGTATGCCAATGCATTCGTCCATGCAGAAGCAGAGAGATTGGAAGAAGTAGATTTTAACCGTGCACGACATCTGCAACAGCGAGCGGCAAAGTTATACCTGCGGGGGCGCAATTATGCACTTGACGGCTTAAGGCTTGACTATCCTGACTTTGAAAAAAAACTGCGCAAGGATCCTGAACAGATTCTGCATCTCTTATCAGAAAAAGATGTGCCTTTGCTCTTCTGCGTTGCTTCCGGCTGGGCGGGAGCCATCTCCACCGATGTTAACAATATGTCTCTGGTAGCCGAACTTCCCATCGTGGAGGCCGTGATGCGTCGGGCCCTGGAACTCAAGGAAGATTTTCAGGGTGGTGTTATTCACGAGTTTTTTATCACCTATGAAGGAAGCCGGTCGGAAATTATGGGAGGGAGTGCGGAACGCGCCCGGGGGCACTTCGATCGCGCCGTAATGCTCACCCGGGGTAAAAAGGCCTCCCCTTACGTGCTGTTAGCCTCATCCGTTGCGGTGCGCAAGCAAGATTACAAGATGTTTAGAGATCTTTTACACAAAGCCCTTGCCATTGATCCAGACGCCGTTCCTGAATGGCGCCTTGCGAACATATTGGCCCAAAATAAGGCACGGTGGTTGCTGGATCACAGCGCTCAACTTTTCTTAAATTGTGAGGAAACCGAACCTTGAAAACAGCAGTCTCCTGCATATGTATTTCTCTGCTTGTGCTGATGGTTACTCCGGCATTTTCACAGGTGATTAAGCTTGGCACTGTCGCGCCTGAAGGCTCGCCCTGGCATGAAGCAATGTTAGAAGTCGCTCAAAAATGGAAAAGGCTGAGCGGTAGCAAAGTTACGCTGAGAATCTATGCCGGAGGGGTAGCCGGCGACGAGGAAGATATGTTACGTAAGATCCGCATTGGGCAATTGCATGCCACAGCCCTTACGAGCGGCACGCTGCGTACCATTGTCCCCGACATCGAGGTCATCTCATTCCCAATGTTGATCCAGACTGATGGGGAATTTGATTACATTATAGAAAAGCTGGGTCCCGAATTCGAAGCCCGCTTAGCCAAAAAGGGATTCAAAGTCCTTAGCTGGACCACAACGGGTTGGGTTCACTTCTTCACCAAGCAGCCGGTTATTACACCTGATGATCTGAAGAAGGGGAAACTCTTTTTCTGGGGCTCAGACACGACCTATGTACAACTGCTGAAGAAATCAGGATTCAATCCTGTCCCGCTTGCGATCACAGACCTGTTACCGTCCCTGCAAACCGGTCTTGTACGCTCATTCGCCGCACCGCCAACTGCGGCGTTGTGCTTTCAGTGGTTTGCACTGGCACCCAATATGACAAACCTTCGCTGGCAACCGCTTGCCGGAACGACGATAGTTTCACTGAAGCAATGGAACAAGATTCCTGCAAATTTGCGCCCGCAGCTTGAAAACGTTGCCAGGAAGGTCGGGACCCGGTTACGGAAACGAATTCGGAAGCTCGAAAAAGATGCAATTGCAGCCATGAAGAAACATGGACTCGCCGTCCATCCGGTCTCCAGGGAGGTGAAGGAACAATGGAAAAAGCTTGTCCGGGAAAAGGGATACCCGGTTTTCGTGGGACCGCGTTTTTCCAAAGAGATGTTTGATACCGTTTGCAGCATGTTGGATGAATATCGCCGATCCAGAGGCTTGTAGAACACTGCTCGTCCCTTCAACCAACTTCAAGCAACCGTTCACACTCAATTGTCCGTGTCATTTCTATCGAAGGGGAAAATCTTAATAAGCACACAAGTTTTGCACTGTGGTTAACCTATAGAGATTATGAGTGAATAAGAGTTCGGGTGAGCAAAACATTTTCCTGGTTCCGATGCTCTGCGTCGGAACCTCTTTTTTCTTGTACATCATTCCAATATTCCATTATTCCATCATTCCCTGGTCGAGGCTGCAACAGCGCAAATAAATAGCTATAATCTCAATGTGTTACAGAAACTCCGAAACAACGTTTTAGACCAAGCGAAAAGGGATTTGGGCAACAGGCCGTTTAGCTATGACTCCAATGAGATGCCTCGAGTTGTTCCGACGGATTATTTTGTGGACAAGAAGGACCGAGGACGCCATCCTCGGCATAGCGCTATTGTCCATGGCGTTGCTCCCGGTTGTTGAATTAGTTGGGCGTACCTGCTTTGGCACTGGTATACCGGGGGCAACAGAATATCTTCGGCATCTCACGCTCTGGATCGGGTTTCTCGGCGCGATGCTCGCCGCACGTGAAGGTAAACACCTCAAAATTGCTGCAGCTTTAAGCTGGTTGCCGCCGCGTGCCTCACGTATCGTTGATTGCATAGGAGCCTTCATATCGGCTGCTGTTTGTGCTGGCCTGTTCGGTGCCAGCCTCGAATTGGTCGTTGCCGAAGCGCCCGGATTCCCTTCCTGGACAGCGAAGATAATACCCGACTTCATCAAGCAGTGGTTGGAGCCCTTCGGTCTTTTTCAGAGCGGGGGGCTGACAACTGTTGCAGGCTGGATCCCAATCTGGGTTGCCGAAGCCGTTATGCCCTTTGGCTTTGCCGTGATGGCAATTCGTTTCATTCTCCACGCATCAAAGTATAGTTGGGTGAGAGTGCTTGTCGGGCTCAGTCTTCCCGCGATGATCCTCCTGCCGCCCCTGTGCTCTGAGTTTGCTTCAGAACTTGTCCCGCCGGCGCTGACATTGCTTGTAGTGGCAACAGCCCTGGGAATGCCTATCTTCATCCTGTTAGGGGGTGCGGCTCTTTTGCTTTTCTGGGGCCACAATGTAACGGTCGCAGCAATACCTGCCGAGTTGTATCGCATAGTGGCATCGCCGATCTTTCCGACTATTCCGATATTTACACTTGCCGGTTTCATCCTTTCTGAAGGAGGTGCCAGCGAACGCCTCGTTCGAGTCTTCAGAGCGCTCTTTGGTTGGGTTCCCGGCGGATTGGCAGTGGGAGCAACGCTCTTGTGCGCTTTCTTTACGACATTTACGGGCGCATCCGGCGTAACCATTCTCGCCCTGGGAGGACTTTTGCTGCCAATGCTTTTGAAAAGCGGTTTCAAGGCGACCTTTTCCGTGGGATTGCTGACCGCAACAGGGAGCCTCGGCTTACTGCTCCCCCCAAGCCTCGTTGTTATCCTGTTTGGCGTTATTGCACACGTGCCGATTATCGATCTCTTCAAGGCCGGACTGGTGCCAGGTATTTTGCTGATGATACCTTTCTGTCTGGTTTGTATCTGGCACGGGGTTAAGACCGGCGCAGGCCGTGCTCCTTTCCGCCTTGGTGAGGCTATTGCCGCCGTCCGGGTAGCCAAGTGGGAAGTCATTATGCCGGTTTTTGTACTGCTCCTTATATTCAGCGGGTTTTGTACCCTGGTGGAGGCATCGGCCGTCTTGGCGATCTATGCCCTAATAGCGGAGACCTTTATTTATCGGGATCTGAACCTGCAGGGAGTCATGACCATGCTTGTCAAATGCGCTGCCCTGGTGGGAGGGGTGCTGATCATTGTCGGCGTGGCGATGGGCCTGACGAGCTATTTTGTTGACGCACAGGTACCAATGCACGCTGCTGCTTGGGCAACAAATCATCTTCATAATAAGTGGCTATTCCTTCTTACATTAAATGGAGCGCTGATCATTGTCGGATGCTTGATGGATATCTACTCCGCCCTGGTCGTTGTGGTACCCCTGATATTACCTATGGCAGAGTCGTTCGGTGTTCATCCCGCCCATCTCGGAGTCATTTTTCTGGCCAATCTTCAGTTAGGATATCTTACCCCGCCGGTCGGCATGAATCTTTTCCTCGCCTCCTTTCGCTTCGAAAGGCCGCTTACCACTGTTTCCCGCGATGCCCTGCCCTTCCTTTTAATGATGGCCGCAGTGGTGCTCCTTATTACCTATATTCCATGGCTCAGCATCGGTGTGCTGCAATTATTAAGGTAGACGGGACTGCGTTTGAATCAGAAGTCAGGACCCGGAATCCAGAATGCAAGTAGCGCATGCATCCGGCAACTCGGCTCTCGGGCAGGGAAAGATTCACTCAACGCGCCAAACTCGCAACGAGACCTTTGCACAACCCCTTTTCCGCTCCTTTGTATGAACTGTTTGCATCCGGGCTTGCTCGCTAAATCCCAAAAACAGGGCCTCACGGCCTCAAACAGTTCGGAATTTACCCACCGGCGTGGGCCGTCTGCCCCGTTAAATTTCCCGCAGAGAATCCTATTTAACGGGGTGAACTTCGCCCAGCAAACAGAC
>QMMV01000225.1 GCA_003647435.1 Deltaproteobacteria bacterium
ATCGATGCTGCCAGCACAAGACCGGCAAATTTGTTGATCTTTCCTGGAACCGGTACACCCTTGAAGGGAAAGTATCGGCTGAATTCAGCCAGGTTATTCCAGGATGGGGGCTCCAGATAGGCGACAATCAGTTTGGTCTTATAGGGTATGTGAACGTCACCCTTTCCGCAGAGGGACAGCTCAGCAGTTATATTACAATGGAGTGTACACTTAGAACATATGGGCAAACGTGTGTCAGTCTGCAGGGAAGCATCGGGCTGAGACTGGGTGTCGATGCTGGAGAGGTGAAAGGGGCTTTCGGAATTAAGGCATATCTTGAAGGAGGATTCGATCCTGGTGGCAAACTCTGCTATACGACTCATGGCTGGAGCGGTCAGCTTTGCATTGGTGGCCATATTACGGCCATAGGTGAGGTGAGAATTGTGTGGGTTAGCGTTGGTACAAGCTATGAAATTTGGGCAGGCAAGGTATGTCTTGGAAATAAAGAGCTATAACCGAAGCTTATGAAATACATAATCATTGGGATAGCGCTACTGACTGGAATTACCGGCATAATATTGGCGCGACTTAACGTCTTCAAGAAAGAAGAGAAGCAGATATCACACGGCAAACTTCAACCTTTTGAGAGATTTTGTTCCGAGCACGGTTTTCAGTTGTTGCAGGGACAGGAAGAGGCTGACTTTCGGAAGAAAGTGCGGAAATTTACCAGAACAGGTTTTCTTGCTGATTTGTTCAAGTCGCTAACTCCGACTGACCAGTATGCGGCGAGAATGAACAAAGGAGTAACAGAATACGTAATCCACCAGTTTGCTGTGCACCAGTCTGGTGGCTATATCAGACATTTGTACGGAGTCTTTGTGGACAGACACGGATTGCCTTTTCCTGAAATATTGATAACCCCAACATCGCCGTTTGCCAAGATGATGAAAGTAGTTAGGAAAGGAGACAAGTGGTCTCACTTTGAATCAAAAGGGCCTTTCGAAATATATGTAAGGGGTGATTTATTTGCCAAGTCTGCCCCCAATAGGCTGGCACGTTGCTTGACCCGACTGGGAAAGCCGTTTCTTTCATTACATGCTGGAAGCGAGGGAATTCTGGTCTATTTTCAGGAGAGAAACCGCAGAGTGGAGAACGACTTCGATTACGAGCGGCTTCTTCAGGCAGCTCATACCTTGAATAAGAGCCTTTGAAAGATGAAAATATTCATTGCCGCCATTGCAATCACATTACTCCTCACTCCCCCAAACCGGGCTGTCGCTAAAGATATTTTATACTCGTCCTATCAATCCGGCAACTGGGAGGTCTGGATAGTAGATTCTCAGGGAAACAGGCCGAGACAGCTCACCCGCACATCCGAGGAGGAGCGGTATCCGGCCTGGTCGCCTGACAGAAAGAAGATTGCCTACGCCACTAATACCGGCAAGATCTATCTGATGGATCGAGACGGGAAGAATAAAAAGTTGCTTACCGGAATATCAGGCAAATGCGACCAGCCCGCCTGGCGCCCAAAAACAAATAAACTAACATTTGTATCTTTTACCTACAGGAAAGGTGAACACAGTGACATCCGGGAGATTGATACTGAGACTTCAAACAAGCCGGTAAAGATTGTTTCAAAAAAGGGCGTGGTGAACTTTCCAGCCTGGTCTCCTGATGGCAATCGTCTCGTCTATGCCCTCTTTCACCGCGGTCCCTTTCAACAGGTGATAGAAGAACTCTGGATCAAAGACGCAATTGCTGAAACGGAATCTCCACTCATACAAAGCGGACAGGAAAACTTTCAGCCCGACTGGTCGCCTGACGGCCGCTCAATAGTTTTTGCATCCAACACGACGGGAGATTATGAAATATGGGTTTTCTATCTTGATCCGGCAAGACTGGTTCGACTCACTGACAGCCCTGGTTTCGATGGAGATCCATGCTGGTCACCAGACGGACGAAAGATCGCTTTTGTGTCAACCAGGTCGGGCAAAAAGCAGATATGGATAATGGACAAAGATGGCCGCAACCCGCACCAGCTAACACGTGGGCGTTACGAAAGCAGGGACCCTGACTGGTAAAAGATTCGGATGTACGGTCAAAGAAAGAAGTTGGTACCTTCTATCTTAGAGAAAGGAAGGAAATAGACTCATGAAAGAAAGAGGTAATCCAATCATACGGTTTTTGGCCATCCTTCTTGTGTTGAGTTCGCTTTTTTTGGGATTTCCGGGGCGTGTAAAGGCTTTCTTGCCCGAGGATATTGATGTTCAACCCCGGACGCTAAATCTTTTGCGGGGGGAGTCGGCTCTAATTTCTTTTTACCTTCCTAAATCTGCCCTGGTGACCACCAAGATATTTGATTCCAGTCATTTTCTGATGGCAACCCTCGAAGATCGCCTTAGATGCCCTGAAGGGAGGCACACTGTAAAATGGAACGGGCGGGATACGGATGGAGTTCTGGTCCCACCAGAGGCTTATTATTTTACAACTAAGATAGAATTCGATGACGGCAGACATGGTCTTTACAATCCAGCCTTTTCCGGAGGCAAAGACATGGGTTTGATCTCAACAAAGATCGACAAACAAAAAAGGGAAGTTTCATACCACCTTACTGAATCAGCCCGCATCCGGATAAGGGCCGGAGTGCAGAAAGGACCTTTGAGAAAAACAATACTCGATTGGGTGCCCTCTGGTTCAGGCAACCACGTTGTTGCCTGGGACGGAAAAGATGAAACAGGCACAGAGGTTATCTGGAATAAGGAAGGATTTGTCCTGAATGCCACCGCATTTTCTCTCCCGCCATACTCTATCATAGTCTCTAACAGTGAAAACGACTATATAGATTACTGGACAGAGCGGGCCCGCAGGTCCGGTATGGCTTTGATGGAATACATGCGCACATCCCGGGAGGCAGGAGCAGCCCTGGTCAGAGCAAGAGAAGTAGCTTCGAAGGTATTGTCCGGCACCAGTGGCAGGTTGAGCAACTACTATTTGATTAACACGTTCATCAACAGAATGCCTGAGGTAGGAATGAGTTTTAGGGGCGATGGTATTGTCTCAACCGGAGATGTGCCCGTTGTAAAAGGGAGAGTTTCAATCAATGTGACGCTATCCGAACTAACCCGCAAGATCCTTACGGAACAAAGATATGAAGTGGTTTTCTATGTGGACGATGTGCTGATTGGAGAAGACGAGACAGGTTATTCCCCTTATACATGGATCCTCGATACAACAACTCTGACAAACGGACCGCACATTATCACTGTAAACATTGCCACACTAAGTGATCAGGTAGGGAGTTGCAGCAGAAAAATCATGGTCTCCAATTAGTGCTTATAAGGATACTTGGATGATCGTATCAGTTTAGATTTTTGACAATATTATCACGTAGAGGCCATCCGATTGTAGACCGCCTCAAACTCGAGCATAACTGAGCGTAAAGAAAGAACAGCGCTTGGAGGTTGAAATAGCATGTATTCGTTGACAATATTCGTTATGGGCAACGACGAGTTCGCCCATGTTACTGTTCTTTCTCAACGCTCACTAATGCTCTCACGCAGTGAATCGGTGTACAATCGGATGGCCTCTACGATTTTCATGTATACTTTTTGAAAGGGCTAAAGTGATACGGATAATTAACTTTTCGAGGGCACTTTCCGTTGCATTTGTTCTTGTTCTTCTATGTTTGGCCGGGACGGGGCCAGTCCTGGCTGAAGATGTGCACCTATACGTCACATGGAAGGGACTTGAGCCCGACAAGTGCGCCTCTGCATGGTTGATAGCGCGATTTGCCGATAAGAAAGCAAAGTTTCGTTTTCTGGAAAAGGGAACCCTCACGGCAGAAGGGATTCCCTTTGATACCCCGCAGGCTAAGTTTAGAGCGACCCATTTTACAACGACCTTTGGGGCTATTTTAAGAGAGTACAAGCTCAATGAGCCGGCTCTTGCCATGCTTGACAGGATAATTAGAGATATCGAACTCAACCGCTGGGAAAAGCCTTTGACGGAAGAAGGAAGGGGAATCGAGGCGGCAATCGACGGACTCAGGAAGGTAGAAGGAGAGACAGTCGAGGCGCTGCAGAAAAGCTTTGTGTTATTTGACTGGCTGTATGCCCATTTTCAACCATAAAAACATCTCGGCTTCGTACATAATGAAATGTCTCGGAATTTCTATAACCCATTGAGATTATAGCTATTTATTCGCGCTGTAGCAGCCTCGATCAGGGGATGATGAAATATTGGAATGATGGACAAAATAAAAATCCTCTGGCGCCCATTATGAGCGCAAGTTTCACTACGTGTCCATTGTTCCACCATTCCAGTATTCCAATTGTGAGCGAAGCAAACTAAGTTCAAACGGAGGAGGAAAATGAACATTAATAACTGTCTCAGGAAGGCCCTGCCTTTTATAAT
>QMMV01000226.1 GCA_003647435.1 Deltaproteobacteria bacterium
ATTTCCTCACTGAGCATAATCCGCTCCTTGTTGAGGCTCTCTTTGCGGGCGAGGTCATTGTTATCCTCGGCTTCCGCAAGTTCCTCCTCGATTTCATCGAGGCGCTCCTTGTATTCACGGCGCGCTTGGTCGTCGATGACTTCGCCAGCAGTGCCGAGAACTATGGTGTTGTCTTTGCCGAACCCTACGCCCCTCAGTGTTGCAGCATGAATGTCTTGGCCGCTGCTTTGAAGCAATCGGCAGATGTATGTCATGCCCACAGAATCCCTGACGCTTCTGGGGGTTCCGTCGTAAACGACGAGCCAGGTCTTTCCCTGTTTCTGAAAGATGCATTTGTCTTTGGGGTACTCCGTGGCCAAGCCGATCCCGGGGCGAACCACCACGCGGTCCCAATCCAATGCGAGGGTCCTATTCGCGGCTGCGACCATGAGAAAAGCCACAAGCACGCCGGAAGAATCGAGGATACGTCGCCCTTCGGGTGAAACCGAAACGCCCCTCGGCGTCAGCAACACCACTTTAGCTGAGCCTGAAGATCGCTCCAAGCGTTGGCAACGGGAGAGGAATGTCGCTTCATCTTCGTTCGGAAGAGAAAGGAAAACATCCACGGTTCCCATTCCCTCGATGGCTTTTTGTCCGAGTGGGATCAGCCCGTTATGGATTGCGCAACCGGTTCCGTTAATGCCGTTATCTCTACGTGTTCGAGCCGCCAGCTTGGCAAGGGAGACCTCGTACTGACGCACGTCGTCATCCGTCAATGGGACCGGGTCGAAGTAGTCGTCCTCGTCTGCTACACCGAAGAGCCCCTTGCTGCTCTGCCGAACGATCAGGTCTCCGCCTGCAGGCAAATGCGCAGGCCGGGGAATCTCTGTCGCTTTCGATGTCTCGCGCAGGATTCCCTCGGACTGCAATGCCCGCAAGTCCTCATCGGGGAACCGTTCAAGTTCCCGGTGCAGGAAGACGGGGTTCTCGATCTGGTCGAGGCGTTCGAGAATGAAGCCGAGGAGGGTTTCAGTCAATGACTATCCCCCAGTTGCTCAAATAGCGGAACACTTCTTCAGCGTGAGTAGCCCGCTTGAACTTGATCTTGTTTGTACCTGAGAGTTCGATGCGCTTTCCGCGCCGATCGTCCGGAAACGTGATTTTGAATACAGCCCTACGGATCGTCCCCCCGGCCAGACGTTTCCTTAGATAGTTCTTGTCCAAGGTTTCCATCACATTCTTGGATCGAACGACGAAAGACGGGCCATGTTGCTGTTTCAAGTTGAAATGGAGTTCGGCCAAAACCGCCGAATGATCCTCGTCCACCGGCATCTCGAAGTCATCCTCGGCTATCCTTGCGAGATTGAGACGGTCGGCTGATCCGGGTGAATCGAAAAAGTCCGGGTCTTTCAGGCAGCATTCGGCAAATGCCTTTCGCAAGGCAGTCTCTTCCTTTTCGAAGCTGGCTTCGATTTCGACCTGCCCGGTTTCATGGTTGTAACTGATGAAGTCCTGTTGTGCGGGACGCAGGATGGTCGGCGAAACTTTCGGCCTCGTTCGAGTCCCTTTGAAAATCAGTTCCGCCTTGGTGCGTTTTTCGTGATAGATGATGAAGTTGGTGTATACGTCTTCTTGATAATGGCGAACGAGAACTCGGTCACTGTTCTTGTGGTCTTTGAATACCTCTGCAAGTTTGGATTGGAAAGCCGTAGAAGCAGCGTCGACATTCGGAATCGCAGTTGCTGTCTTGCCGCGAAAGATGGTGAACCGTTCTGCACGCCAGAGAGTGTATCGGTCATAAGCCAACGTGAATGCATCTTCGTTTTCCGTCCTTACTTTCAAGCTCAGGCACTCGACGGGCAACTCTCCATTGCCGTCAGGGCTGTATCCGTAGTCACAGCACGCCGCGACCAAATCCTCGTGGCCTCTCTCTGTGCAGAGATCGTAGGCTTGGTAGAGTCCCTCAAGCAGCTCATCCTTGCCATCACCGTCCCCATTCACGAGAAACTCCTTGAAAAGGGGAACATCAAGCGACGCTACGTCAATCACCAGTCGACCATCCCAGAGGCCTACAAAGCTGCGAAGGATGTCCTCTTGTCCCTGGAACTTGTCCAGGAATCTATCAGCATTAAACGTACGATGCTTGAGCTTCCCCATTTTCTCTTACCTTCCACCTGGATTTCTTACGGCGACCACCTTCCCCAGGATGCGCAGTTCGTCTTCCGGCCCAACGGTGATCGGCTGATGCCTGGGATTTTCCGGCCTCAACTCGATCTTCTCCTCGCGGATATAGAGACGCTTCACGGTCGCCTCGTCGCCGAGCAACGCCACTACGATGTCCCCGCTTTCCGCCACCGGTTGCTGGCGAACCACGACCAGGTCCCGATCGTTGATGCCGGCGTCGACCATACTGTCTCCGGTGATCTCGAGAGCGAAGCAGCGCCCTGAACGTACCAGCTTGGCTTCGACCAGGACCTCGCCGATGATGTTCTCCTGGGCAAAGATCGGCTGTCCGGCGGCCACCTCACCGACAATGGGGATGGGCACCATATCGGAGGCTTCGTCCTCCGGTTCACGGATGATGGCAAGTCCCCGGGCCTTGCGCGGCTCCCTCCTCAGGTAGCCCTTCCGCACAAGCTGGTTCACCTGGTCATGAGCGCTGGCGTGCGATATCCCGAGGATGTCCGCGAGTTCCTTGATCGTCGGGGGGAAACCGCGCTGGTGCAGGAATCGCCGGATTTCCTTCAATGTACGGCGTTGTGGACCGGTTATTTCTTTGAGAGGGCGTCTGCCTCGCGGTTTTTGTGTCATGATTATCCTCAACTATTGTTTACATGGCCCTGGCGTACGAACCGCGTTATCAAGGCGACGATGGATCAGGGATGCAATCGTGAGAAGGTCGAGTGCATCTTGTTCCGAGAGATGCCAAGTATGCTCCGGGCGGTGGGCCGTCGGGTTGCGGAACGCACCAAAAAGGCCCTTCATCAAATTCGCCAAACCCCTGTGCTCGCTTTTTTCACTATCAGTCTGCAGAGAATTGAAGGCAATTAGGGGATAGCCATTTTTTGGTATACCGAAAGCACCATCGACGAGCGGTGCGCCATCAGTAGTCAGTTCGCTCTTCTGTCGGATTTTTTCAGCAACGCTTTTGGCAGCTTCCAGCACGGTGTAAAAGTAATCTTGCCGTAGAAGACGCGCTTGGCAGACATTCAGGACATCAGAATGAACACCTCGGCGCTGCAGCTCCGTTCGTAGGCGATTGGCACGTTTCTCCGCATCGGTGAGAGTTTTCGCGGTCTCTACCTTTCGCAATTTTCCATCGTCGCCAAGCGAATAGCCGAGGAAGGCAATAACCTGGTTCAGGGCATCACGGCGTTCTTCATACTTCTCGATCTGACCCGAGAATCGAACCGGCTCCATGGCCGCCTGGATGAACTGACAAACGCTCGCTCCATGTCTATCGCCATTTTGTTTCGCCGCAAGCGCGTTGTAGAGCCGTTTCCATTTAGTCATGGAGGGATCGGGATCGTTAATGCCGAGTTGCTCCAGCAAATGACCAATTTCCGAGCCAGTTAGCCCCTTCTCCGTATCTGCAAGCACCTTGCAGATGGCTTCGAGCTGGTTACTGTTAATAAACGGGATTGTTGTCATACCAACTTCTACCCTTTGGCTGTCCTGCACTTTTCACAACAAGCCAAGCCGCGGTGTGCGGGAGGCACATACCACGGCCAATGTACAAGACCACATTATAGGGCCTGATGTGCGTCAGGTCAATAGAAAAATGTACACAAACTGATGGATACCGGAAGGGGCGGCCTACGGAACAACAAAGAGTGCAGATGGAGATGAGAGAGGCGGGGGCTTTGATGGGTGGTGGTCGCAGCCCCAGTCACTGCCGGGACGGTATGCGGTCTCTGACCAGCTTCTTCCACATCTTGCGCTGGCGGTGCCAGTGTGGAACAGCGGCGATGGGGCGGACGTCCCTCTCGCGGATCGGGTCGCGTCCCTTGACCGTGCGGGGGAGGAACAGGATTCCTTCTTGGATGTCCGGGGCGAGGTTCAGTAGATTCATGATCTGCGTGATGCGGGCCCGGGTCACGTAGCCCAGCCGGGCGATGTCGGCGTAGTCCCGTACCTCCCCGCCGCGGACAAGGCCGTCGAACTTGATTGCAAGGGCCATGAGGCGCGAGACCCGAGGGATATTGCCCGGCTCGACATCACGCGTTTTATGGCTCGGGTCGTCCTTGCTCTTCCGGCCGTTGTTTCTGGGCCGAAAGGTCCAGGTCACTTCAATGCCGCCGGAACCAGATGCGACTTCAACAGGTTGATCTATCCTCATCATAGGACCTCCTCTTCGGATGGCTGGACCCTCGTGCAGAGCTCCTTGATGCCGAGGGAGCGAAA
>QMMV01000227.1 GCA_003647435.1 Deltaproteobacteria bacterium
GGGAATTCACAACCTTCAAAGCACACCTTTTAAAGGCGATCAAGGCCCATGAGTAGCCACATGAATATATTGGTTGTAGATGATGATGAAATGATCCTTGAGATTTTCGAAGATTTTCTAAATTCAATGGATACACGTTCCGTCCTGACGGCAAAAGATGGTGTTGAGGCCCTCGATCTTTGCCGGAACAACAAGATCGATTTCTGTTTCACAGATCTTAACATGCCGGGAATGGACGGGATAGAGTTCGTCAAGAGAGTTCATCAGCTTGATAATACCCTACCGGTGGTTGTTATGACAGGATATCCATCTGCCGACAACGCCATCGCAACCCTGAAAAGCGGCGTAGTCGATTTCCTCGTCAAGCCGTTCAAGATGGAAGAGATAGAACTGACGATCCGTCGTGTCCTGGAGAAGAGGGCATTATTCGTTGAGAATGTACTTCTGAAGGAAGAGCTTGAGGGCAAAGAACGCCTTCAGGCCCTGAACCGGGAGCTATCTGATAAGATCAAGGACCTCAAGGCGTTGAACGTAATTCTGCAAGAGATAGACTGGGTAACAAGCAGTTCGGAGTTGTTTGACCTTATCGTAAGGCTTGCTGCCGAGATCACGGCGAGCGACGAAACCCACTTTTACCTCGTAGATGAGAACATGAGGAGTTGGGAACCTATTGCTTCTTTTTACAGGAAAGGCAGGGAGGGTGATCCGTCTACTCAAGCTTGGATTCAGGAGATATTGACAAGAAAAATGTCAGACGGCACCCCACTGCTCATGAAAGATGGGCATGATGACTCCCTTTCGGGGACACAGATTTGTTCACTCGTTGCCGTGCCGCTCAAGATCCGGTGGAAGATTTTTGGTGTGTTGGTTGGTATCATCAAGGACAGGTCGGCGCTGTTTACTGAAAAAGATCTCCATTTTCTCGGTTTCATGAACAGACGAGCCAGCTTTGTCATAGAAAATGCTGCGTTGTACGAAAATATCTACCAGAATCTTTTTGCCACGCTATATGCCTTTGTAGAGGCGATTGAGGCCAGGGACCCCTATACAAAACAACATTCGAGTCGTGTAACCGAATTTGCCATTTCCATAGGAAGGGAGATGGGGTGTTCTGACGAGCAGCTTGACCTACTTAATTTCTCAGGCCACCTTCATGATATAGGGAAGATAGGCATCCCGGATCGGATACTACTCAAGCCTGGTCCGCTGACGGATGATGAATACGAGGTGATTAAAACCCACCCTGTAATCGGGGCAAAGATTATTGGCCACTTAGGCCTTATGGCTGAGGAACAGAAGGTAATTCGGCATCATCATGAAAGATGGGATGGGCATGGCTATCCCGATGGTCTGAAAGGCGAATCGATTCCATTCTTGTCACGCATCCTGGCAGTTGCGGATGCCTATGATGCCATGGCTTCCGACCGTGCTTACCGGAAAAAAATTCCCGACGAACTGATAATCAAGATGGTTCGGGAAAATGCCGGCAGCCAATTTGATAGCGAGGTTGTTCGGGCATTTCTGAAAGTGTACCAGAAGGGTAGGATTGCATCGGGGGTGACCGCCTTCCAACCGGCTCCGTGTGGATTAAAGGCCAAATCAATGCCCTTAAACACATTGCAGGTTGCAGCTCCAGTTCACCGGTACTAACATTCGGTTGCCGCTGTATTATATTGCCTGGTGATTGCTCAGTGTTTGTTTGATATTGGGCCGGGCAATTGGACAGGCGCTCCTTATGGTATAGTTATTGCAAAATAGCTCAAGGAGAGTTGCTGCAATATGAGCGTAAGGGAGGCGAAGCTGCTGATGAAAAACAGGAGAAAAAACGGCAAACGAATGACTGTTCGGGCCCCGCTGCCGGTTGAGGTCGAGTTTCAGGTCATGGATGCCAATGAATATGCAGCCATCAAGGAGAAAGGAATTGATCGGCCTCAGTGCTTGCTCGGGCCGTCTGTTATCTTGGAACCCCCTGGCAATGAAGAAGCTAACCATTCCTGCAGCAGCTCATTTGATCTTTTTCTGGTCGATTACTTGATCTGTATAGAGGAGAAACTGGATCGCATCCTGAAACTGGTGTCAAAGAATCAAAGCTCCAACGGGTATCCTTTTATTGGAGAAGGTCTGAATATTGGCGGTGGCGGGATGAAAATCTTGTCTCCTCAGCCTGTTGAACCCGGGCAAGTTCTCAAGATAAGTTTCAGGATGTTGAGATATCCCCTTATGTCTTTGAAGGTTTTTGGAGAGGTTGTTCGTGTGATACCGTTCAGTGAAAATGGGATCGACCGTTACGAAGTAGCCGTGGAGTTTCTTGATCTGAATGAAGAATTTAAAGAACGGATCATCGCCTATGTCTTCCAGATGCAAAGAGAGGCCATCAGAAACAGCAAAAAAAGAAGTTGCAATGTGTGACCCTGAAAAAGCTTTTGAAGAATCTGTTCCTTCCCCCGGTTCGTCAATACACCCATCACTGCTGCGCAGGCTTGCCGATCACTATTGCCGAATATATCTGGTGCGGGTACTTGAAGGATATATTCACAACCTCAACAACCCTCTTCAAATCCTGACGGTTCGATCCGAACAATTTGAGCGGGATGCAGGAAAGCTGATAGAAAGCCTTGAATCCGGCACTACGGCTGAGGCGAAGAAGCTGGCAGAGCGTATAGAGTCAAGAGTCAGCTCATTTATGAAGAGCCTTGCCGAATTAAATGCCGGTCTCGGCTTTCTCACAAAAAGCGTGCTCCTTCAGAGGCGTTCTGAAATCGGGCGCGTTAACATCAACGAAGTGATAAAGGATACGCTTTTCCTGCTTAATGCCAACATGTTTTTCAAGCACAAAGTTAAAAAGACCTTAAAGCTTGCTGATGACTTGCCGGAGGTGAGGGGTCGACACACTGATATTTGTATTGTGATCTTAAATCTTGTGCAGAATGCCATAGAGGCAATGGCACAGGTAAAGGAGAGACACCTTACGATTGAAACTCACAGAGAAAAGGCAAATGTTGTTATCAATATCCAGGATAGCGGATGTGGTATCCCACGAGAAAACCGCCAGGACATATATGAGCCCTTCTTCAGTACCAAAAGGGGAATAGAATACGAAGGCAAGCTTGATGAACATGCAGGGATTGGGCTTTCGCTTGTATCGTTTTTGCTTGACGATTTGGATGGTCATATTGTCTGCGAAAGCATTCCCGGAAAAACAGTGTTTAGTGTGGTGCTGCCGTGTGAGGTTGAATAGTTGGGTTATTGAGAGGTCAAACGGACAAATTGCTGAGAACAGGGTGTCAACTTTTTCGCATCGGAATGTCAAACAGGTGGCTATTTGCCAGAAATTCCCGCCCTGCAAGGGATCAGACAACAGGAGATCATTCAATATGTTCTCCCCGGAGTTATCAGACGCTGATTTTAGACGCTTCAGCAAACTGGTTTATGACAAATGCGGGATCTGTCTTGGTGGTGGCAAAAAAGAGCTAGTCCGCGCCCGCCTGAACAAGCGTTTACGTGAGACGGGTATTGACAACTTCAAAGATTACTACCGGTTCCTTACAAAACAGGATAATGGAAGGGAACTGGTGAAGATGGTGGACGCCATCTCTACAAACGTTACCAGTTTTTTTCGTCAGCGAACGCACTTTGATTTTTTGAGGGAAACAGTTTTTCCTTCTGTTAAGGAAAGTCAAAACCGGATCGGCTCCAGAAGGCTGCTCTTCTGGAGTGCAGGTTGTTCAACCGGGCAAGAGCCGTATTCTCTGGCCATTTCCTTCCTGGAATATTTTGGCAGGCGGAATAGCCACGATTTGCGGATCCTGGCTACTGATGTTTCCACTAATGTTCTGGAGCAGGCCCAGCGGGGGGTGTATCCGGCAGTCTGCCTCAAGGGTATACCGCAAACGATTCTGCGGAAGTACTTTCAACGGGGCTATGGGAGTCAGAGCGCAAAATACAGGATCAAGGAATCTGTGAAAAAATTGATTTTATTTAAGTGGCTTAACCTCATGGAGCCATTTTCTTTTAGACATGCTTTTGACCTCATACTCTGCCGAAATGTCATGATCTACTTTGACAAAAATACCCGAGAGAGGCTTGTTGGCAAGTTCTACAACTGCCTTGTGGATGGTGGGTATCTTATTGTGGGCGGTTCCGAAAGCCTGGCAGGGAGTGACCACCGTTTTAAATACATCAGGCCGAGCATTTACCAGAAATAGCCAGTCTGCCGGCTGGAATTGATTGGGAGTATCAGCTTAGCCTTATAAAACGTATCAGTTTAGCTTTTTGAAAATATTATTGCGGACAGGCCATCCGATTGGAGACCGTCTCAAACTCGAGCCTAACTGAGCGTAAAGAAAAAACAGCGCTTAGAAGTTCAAATAACATCCA
>QMMV01000228.1 GCA_003647435.1 Deltaproteobacteria bacterium
ATGGTTCCAGGAGTAATCATATCTCATTCCATTTATCATGAGTTCCCGTAAGTGTTGAGGATAGTTGTATCACATCCCGATAGCCCTGCGGAGCGCAGACTCCAGGCCTTCGCTGTTCAGGTCAATGAATACATACCCATTTCTTTCATGATATGGCCTGTCCGCAATAACATTTTCAAAAATCTAAACCGATACATTTGTCCCGATTAAGAGTTTGAGGTTGTGCGGTGGTTGATGCATGTGCAGACCCAGGGCGTGATAGATCTCTCTCATAGCTCCTCCTTTCTTCTCCTTTACCCAAAGTCCCTGTAGTCTATACTATCAGCAAATACCTTGTCCATAAGTTCCAGCGCTTTCAGCTTCCGCGGATCGATCTCTTTACGACAGATCGCCTCTTCAAAATAATGGAACCTGGCCGGTTCATCTATCCCCCCAGGTAGAAGCCGCAGGGCTGCTTACTTCATCGGGGAGATACCCCTGTTTGCTGCTCCAGACGTCTCTTGACGGGCCGTTGCCCAAACAAAAATTCCTTTGAGCATGCACAGCAGCGTGGGGGAAAGGGAGATGGTGAGGCGAAAATCGATATTCTCGAGGATAAGGTTATCAAAAATTCGAATAAGAGGAATGTAGGATTCGGTTAAGGCCTCAAAAAGCCAGCTTTCTTCCAGGAAATTTTCATATTCAGGATGCCGGACATAAGGGAGATGAGTATGGAGTACTAAACAGAGAGGCCCCTGAGCCATAGCGCCGGATTATCCCCCTTCTTCCCATCGAATATTCAGAGAGGAAGTGGGATATTCCTTGTAGCCAGCATCTTCATCAGCACAAGTCAGATGGTACAAGCTCGAAGAAAGAGGTGGAACATCCATGTTTCTTGCCCCTGATGTCTTGGCGGTATTCTGCGATTTCAAACTATAATGCCCTGGTACGTTCTTTTTGATACGACCCGAGGAGAATGTTACGTCAGCCGGCATCAAGGCGGTATTGGAGTCTGCCAGGCGAATAAAATCCCCATCTGCAATAAGCAATCCGATCTGTGCTTTGTAGCTTTCTCCCGGTCTTACCCGATCTATATAAAGACTGCTTTGCATTCCCTGAACCTCATAATCAGAAAAATCGACATTACCCTCGAGATTTGCAGATATATCATGAATCCTGAGAATCAAGGAAGCGTTGTCAGCGGTAGCCCCCCGTCTTTCTCAACCTGTTCATCACTGATGGTTGGACGTTCCAGTATACATGGAGCTTATAAGGGGATACCTCCATCAGCACAACCTTCGTCTCAGAAACCGGCCTTGGGAAATGTGAAGATATCTCCTTAGAAACAGCGATGAGTTCTGATTTGGAAATATCAGATACCTGTCTCCCGTTGCTTGCTGGGTTTTCGTTTCGCGTGAAAGAACGTTGAACCTGGGTAGTTACCATATCTTTAGAACAGATTGACAATTTCCTGAATACTAAAATATACTTTTGTGATAATGTCAATCCTTCTTTATTACCGGATTGCCGGAGCATCCCATGAGCTATTCAGTTTCCGACGAAGAAATAAAACAAATCGTTGAATCGAGGCACCAGGATCCATTTCAGGTATTAGGGCCTCATCTCATTGATTATAAAGGGAAAAAATCTCTTGTCATCCGGGCCTTTTCCCCCGATGCGGAATTGATCTATCTCCTTCCCGCAGATCATCCCGATATCAAGCATCCGATGAAAAAGATCCATCCCGATGGCTTTTTTGAAGCAATCTTACCCGAAGAAAAGAGGGCTTTCCGCTATCGATTTCATATCATCGACAAAGAAGGAACCGCGCGTACCTGTTATGATCCTTACTCTTTTTTGCCCATCATTTCTGAATATGACAGGTATCTCTTCGCCCAGGGCAACCATTACCGCATCTTTGAGAAATTAGGCTCGCACCCTATGGAGATAGATGCGGTACCGGGAGTCCAGTTTGCAGTATGGGCCCCCAATGCATTGAGGGTAAGTACTGTGGGCAATTTTAACCACTGGGATGGGCGGGTTCATCAGATGAGGAACCTTGGTGGATCCGGAATTTGGGAGATATTCATACCCGAAATTGGCGAAGGTGAGCTTTATAAATATGAGATCAAGGCAAAAAACGGGGATGTTTTCCTCAAGGCGGATCCATACGCTTTTTACTCGCAGGTTCGTCCGGAGACCGCATCGATTGTATATAAGCTTGAAGGCAAATACAAATGGACGGACCACAGGTGGATGAAGAAGAGAGCTTCCACAAGGCCGTGGGGATGTCCCGTCTCTATTTATGAAGTTCATGCAGGCTCATGGATGAGGGTGGAGGAGGAAAATAACCGGTTTCCAACTTACAGGGAGTTAGCAGAAAGGCTGATTCCGTATGTGAAGGATATCGGTTTTACCCATATCGAGCTACTCCCTATCGCGGCACACCCTTATGATCCGTCCTGGGGATACCAGGTTTCCGGTTACTATGCTCCTACTGCTCGATACGGGAGGCCCGAAGAGTTGATGGAGTTTGTGGATAGATGTCACAAAAATGATATTGGAGTGATTCTTGACTGGGTACCGGCACATTTCCCGAAGGATGCCCACGCACTGGGGTGGTTTGACGGGAGCTGCTTGTATGAGCACGCCGATCCAAGACAAGGAGAACATCCCGATTGGGGAACACTCATATACAACTACGGCAGAAACGAGGTACGAAACTTCCTGATTGCGAATGCCCTCTTCTGGCTGGAAAAATACCACATCGACGGCCTTCGGGTCGATGGCGTGGCATCCATGCTTTATCTCGATTACGGGCGCGGCCCGGGTGAATGGATACCGAATAAATATGGTGGGAATGAAAACCTTGAGGCAGTCGATTTCATAAAGCAAGCCAATTCTGTGGTGCATGAGAAATTCCCCGGTGTAATGATGATCGCCGAGGAATCAACGGCCTGGCCCGGAGTCTCAAGGCCTGTTCATCTTGGAGGTCTCGGCTTCGGTTTCAAGTGGAATATGGGATGGATGCACGACGTACTGGAGTACATGTCAAAAGATCCGATCCATCGCAAGTATCATCACCACAATCTCACATTTGGGCTTGTGTATGCGTTCAGCGAAAATTTTGTCTTGCCGCTCTCGCATGATGAAGTTGTACACGGTAAGCGCTCACTGCTGGATAAAATGCCGGGCGATGCATGGCAAAAGTTTGCCAATCTTCGCCTCCTTTTTGCCTTTATGTATGCTCATCCCGGGAAAAAGCTCATCTTCATGGGAGGAGAGTTCGGGCAGTGGAAAGAGTGGCACTATGACGAAAGCCTTGACTGGCAGTTGCTAAATTACGAATCGCACAGAGGGGTTCAGCGCCTGGTAAAAGACCTCAACCGCCTCTATCGATCTCAACCTCCGCTGTATGAGATTGATTTTGAACCCGCGGGGTTTGAATGGATCGATATGAACGATGCGGAAAACTCAGTGATCACATTTATCAGAAAGGGCAAAAATCCTGACAATCCTGAAAATAACATCGTTTGTGCGTTCAATTTTACACCTGTGCCCCGTGATAATTATCGTTTCGGAGTCCCCTTTTCAGGCTTTTACAGGGAGATTTTAAATACCGATGCCGCAATCTACGGCGGAAGCAACAGGGTCCTTGCCGGAGATGGAGTAACAGCAGAAGATATTCCCTGGCATTTATATTCCTTTTCCATACAGGTGAATCTACCTCCCCTTGGCGCTGTCCTGTTGAAACCAAGCGTACACGGAGGGCCACATCCTAATTATTAATTATTGGCTTTTGTGCAGGCTGCATATAGGATTCATTTATAAAAGGTTTTTTAAATCCAGAATAGTACAAAAGCCCGAAGAATATCGCTGCAGCAGCTATCCTGCTTTTATTGGTAAAACGAAGGTCCCAGAATGGCTTGAGACAGGGTAGTTGCTTTCGAGTTTTGGGAAAGAGAAAAAAGCAGCGATGCAGAATTATAAAGCTTTTGTTGATGGGGTTGACAGCGAGACTTTGGAAAACCCCGCCAAAGATATTGTCGGGGGTTTTATCCTGGGTGATAGTGACTTTGTCAATTGGGTAAAGGAGACTTTTCTTTCTAAAAGAGATGATGAAGATGAGATTCCACAGCTCAAGAGGCTGAAGCCACGGGTAAGTGTTGGTGCTATCGTTCAGGCCGTTTGTGCCTCGTTTGGGAGCAGTGAAAAGCAGATTCGCGAAAAGGGTCGGAAAGGCAACAAGGTTAAGGACATTGCAATCTATCTTGCGAGAGACTTGAGTAGATTAAGTTGCAAGGAACTTGGCCACTTTTTTGGTGGCATATCAGGGGCTGCAATTACAGTAAGATATACCCATGTGG
>QMMV01000229.1 GCA_003647435.1 Deltaproteobacteria bacterium
AGCATAACCGAGCGTAAAGAAAGAACAGCGCCAGGACGGTACAATAACCTGAACTGGTCGCCAACAGCAGTTAGGCTAAAGCACAGGTTTGTTGATTAACTGTTCTTTCTTAACGCTCGCTAACGCTCTCAGACAGTGAGACAGCCTATACCGGATTACCCGTATGCTCATTGTGTCTGTTTTTTGAAACAGCTAAACTGATACCTTTCAACAAAGAATAATTCTACACAAAACAGGGAGCGGAAACGGGTAAAAAAAATGAAGCACAAAGAATCCAGAAATGCAACAGCAACTTGGCCCTTGTTTCCGGTTCCCGGCCGGATTCAGGGTCTGCAACACAGAGAAAAAATTACCCAAAACCGCCTTGAGCGGAAATGGGTAAAAAGAGGTTCATCTTTTTAGTTAACCGTGGGCAATCACGTTCTCGAAGTTGATAGAATCGCGAAAGGCTATTTTTGAGCGGTTGCCTCGGCAGGCTTTGCGGTTTTCGATTCTTGTTCCAATTTGAGGAAATTCTTCAGATAAAGATTGCACAGGATCTCCTTTGAGTAAACGAGCTTGATCCTTTCAAGCAACTCATTGTCTGTAACATCTTTCAGCACCGGATACCGTTGCCTGAGCATGTTTAGTGCACTTGTCGTATCAATGCCACCGGCAGGAACATGCAGTGCCTCCCTGAGGCTCTGATCAATCCTCCGCCATTTCTGATCTATGTTCACTATCTCCTTCCACTCATTATCCAGGAAACGCCACGACCGGCCTGACCATCTGTCCTGCTTGATCAGAACGCCCCCCGATTTCACTGTAATGTACCTGGGAGCAAAGTAATAAAAAAACAGAGCCGCGAGCACCAGCCCTACAACGATCCCGACGCCAAAATGTATCTTTTCTCTACCCATGCTTTCCCCGTTATGCGTTATTCGTTATTGGTTGTTTGTCGCTCGTTGCTTTTGACGTGAAAGATAATTGATATACCCATTCAGCAATGCAAGGGCTTTGTAGATAAGGGCTCGGCCTTTTTCATACTCTTCTCACGGCTCGCTTTCGGCTCATACTCCGGTACAATCTCTTTCAACTTCGCCCTGATCGCCACACCGTCCTGCTCATCTGCAAGACTAAGCAGCTCATCGACCTTTCTGTTGACGAATGCTTGATCGCAAGCCTCACCGCGAAGAACCATTATCTTCTCGTGGCTGGTGCGGACAATACCTTCGCCGTTGGTAATAAGCTCCTCATGCAGTTTTTCCCCGGGTCTGAGACCCATACTGCAGTCGATCTTTATATCCACATCAGGCTCAAATCCGGAAAGCCGGATCAGATCACGGGCCATATCCAGGATCTTGATAGGTCTACCCATATCAAGGATGAAAATCTCTCCCCCCTCACCCATGGCTCCAGCCTGAAGGATAAGCTGGCAGGCCTCCGGGATGGTCATGAAATAGCGGGTAACCTCCGGATGCGTCACGGTGACAGGGCCGCCCTTTTGAATCTGTTTTTTGAAAAGCGGCACAACGCTCCCCACACTCCCAACCACATTCCCGAAGCGCACCGTCATGAATCGCGTGGAAAGTGTGCTACACTTGTTCTGGCCTTGGACAAGAAGTTCTGCCACTCGCTTGCTGGCCCCCATCACATTTGTCGGACGTACCGCCTTGTCCGTGGAAACAAAGACAAATCTCTCCACTGAATACCGGTTAGATATGTTGATCATGTTACGGGTTGCCAGGATGTTATTCTTTACCGCTCTCCATGGGTGCAGTTCCAGCATTGGCACATGCTTGTAGGCAGCGGCATGAAACACCACCTGAGGCTTGTAGCGAGAAAAAGAGTAAGAAAGTTGGGTGAAATCACAGGCATCTGTCAGCTGGGGAATAATTTTAATTCCGGGGAAAGCTCCTTTCAGTTCAAGTTCTATCTCATAAAGTGGGCTTTCCGCCCGCTCACACAGAATCACGCTGGCAGGCCGAAATCGGCAGATCTGCCTGCAGAGCTCGGAACCAATGGAACCACCGGCCCCGCTTACCATTACCCGGGCCTTTTCGATATAGGCACCGATTCGATCCTCGTCCAGCCGGATCACCTCGCGGCCTAACAGGTCTTGATAGTTCACCTCACGGATGGCGTTCACGGTTACCTTGCCGTCGATCAGCTCTCCCATGCCTGGAAGAGTCTTGAAAGGAATGCCGCTTTCTTTGCAATGCGAGATAATAGCACGCATCTGGCGGGAGCTGGCTGAAGGCACAGCAATGAGGGCTTCGTCCGCCTTGACTTCAGCCGCAACCGATTTGAGCTCGCTGCTTGGCGCTATTACAGGGATGCCGTGGATCTTCATTCCTCTCTTGGCCGGGTTATCGTCGATAAAACCGACTACTTCGTAATGCAGGTGAGCATTATCACGGATCTCACGGTAGATCTTTTCACCGCCATCACCGGCGCCTATAATCAGAAGCCTTTTAACACCCTTGTGACTCCGCTGGCGACGTGTCAAAGACCTCCCTCCAAAACCGAGCCGGAAATAGAGTCGAATACCCAGTCGGGAGCCGGAAATTAGCACAATCGTAAGACCGGCATCGATTATAAAGACGGAGCGCGCAAAACCGGAAAAACCGTGACTGAAGAGGACAACCACAATGATAAGAAACGAGCTGACAGCAGAAGCCTTTATGATATTGAACAGATCCGTGAGGCTTGTGTACCGCCACATGCCCTGATATAGATCAAAAAAATAAAAGGTGACGATCTTGGTCACGACGATGAACGGAAGGGAGCGCATGAGCAGCGCCATGCTCGCTTGCGGGATCTCAAAATTGAAACGGAGCAGATGCGCACCATACCACGCAGCAGACAACAGCAAGGCATCTGTAACCAGGATCACCAGAAAGTTTTTATCAAATACCCTACTTCTCATTTTGACTCGGTTCGATTCCATGAAAGACCGCTATCGAACCTCATCCACAATAACCAATAATTTCATGTCCCGTAATTTTCGTGAGCTGCAGGCATAGCAGGCTCAGTCATTATATATAAAACGGTGCGATATGGAAACATATCCAATCCTGCCCGTGCGGGTCCGTGCCCGTACAGAAATCGCTGGTCGAAGGACAAAGTCCCTATGCAGCCAGTGCGGTTCGAAGGCTCGGAATTTCCATAACCTATTGACATCATAGATATTTATTAGCCCTATTGCAAACTCGCTCAGGGAATAATGAAATGATGGAACAGACGTTAACGCCCCCGGAGTTCCCCCGGTCTCTCACGACCCCGGCGTGATGGCAATGCAGCGGCGATTCAGAGGCCCGAATCCCACTGCACAGAAAACCAGAGGTTTTCCCTACCTGTCTTGCCCCTTGGATAATCAGCACTTCTCTTTCGGGAAGATACCTTAAAACTTCTCTTTCCGATAGGCAAGGATATAACATCTTGATAAGGCTATAATAACAACTAAGTTGTTTGTCAACTTTAGTCAGAGATAACCATGTTATTTTGAACTTACACCTCCGGAACCGCTAACCCGTACCACCGTTGCCTTTGAGCCTAGCGTCCCCCATCCAGTTCTTTGTCCGCCGCCCCCTGGGTGACCTGCCTGCTATGCCTGTAACCCTTATCAAAGCAGAATCAAGTGTGGTGCTCAGTAAATTTACCGATCGTTCTGATAAAAAGATATTTGAGGAAAAAATGAAGTGTGCCTGTCAGGAGTTGGCAAAGGAGAATCTGAAAATCTCAAACGCAGCTTCATAGCTACGTCCCCCATTCCGAACCCTTCCGGATGGATTCGGCTGAGCTGAACCCGGAATTATCCAAATTCATGAATCCCAGAACTTCAACGTTGCCCCGTTTTAACGTCTTCCGTCATCTGACCTCTTAACCCCGTGAAATTCCGAAGGATCATTTCACCGGGGCAACCCCTGACCGCCGGAATTAATCTCGTGAGACATGGTACCGGGATCGCCGGATAACTCCCTGGTCTTGCGAACAACTTTTAGATAAACTTCTTCTTTGAGATAAAATCCGGACTGAACAATATCCTCGAGGGTAGACAGAAATTGATCAAAGTTAAGTAAGTGATTTTTGACAGCCTTCAATATCAACCCCAGAGTGCCGATAGGTCTGAGGCCTGCCAGTTCAGAAGCAGCTCTGGCCTTGGCGTCATCAATGAGCGCTACTTTAATCCCTTTTTCCTTGGCCAGAGAGATAACCTCTGCGTCGCCAGGATGGATTGGGATCTCAACAGGATAGATAATCTTGATATCTTGAACTATCATCCACCCTTGTTTGATAGCTCTTTCAACAGGATGAGCATCTTTTTCTCCAAGACACTTGCCTTCAATGACTACTTCACGGTCG
>QMMV01000230.1 GCA_003647435.1 Deltaproteobacteria bacterium
CGGCCCGCACCAAGCGTCGCTTCTCTATCAAGGGATGACGCAATGGGCTTGCCAGGAATCGTCCTGTCACGGACTGCGGGTTTTTCAACAGCTCTTCCACCGAACCTTCGGCCACGATCCTTCCGCCATTTACGCCTGCTCCTGGACCCAGGTCCACCACGTACTCGGCGTGCCGTATGGTCTCCTCATCATGCTCGACCACCACCACGGTGTTCCCTTTGTCTATAAGCTTCGCGAGGGTCTTGAGAAGCATTCGATTGTCCCTTGCATGGAGCCCGATGGTCGGCTCGTCCAGGATGTAACACACGCCACGCAGATTCGATCCCAGTTGCGACGCCAACCGGATGCGTCGGGCCTCGCCGCCGCTCAGCGTGGGGGCCGATCGATCAAGCGAAAGGTATGACAGACCTACCCGCTTGAGAAATTCCAGCCTGGAGCGCAGTTCCGCCAGGATGTCGCGTGCAATCAGGGCCTCGTGCCCGCGCAACTCTAATGTCCGGAAAAATTGCTTAGCCTCTTCTACGGACATGGAAGTCAAATCGGCAATAGACCGGCCCTGGAATCGAACGGCCAGCGCCTCCGGGCGCAGTCGCCTTCCTTTGCACGCCGGGCAGACCTGCTCCCGGCCCTTCCACCACTTGTTCCACCAGATCTCCTCGCCGGTCTGCTCCTCGTCAAAGCCCGGGAATAACAGCCCGGTACCGTAGCAGCGCTTACACCAACCCCTCTTTGAGTTGAAGGAAAAGAGACGCGGATCTAGCTCCTCAAAGCTCCGGCCGCAACTCGGGCATGCCCGCCTGATGGAAAAGATGGCCCCGGAATGCTTTGAGGTCGTGGCCTTTACTCCTGTCACTTTGTGGGCCTGGGCAACCTGCACCACGCCTTTGCCGAAGATGAGGGCGCGATCAAGCAGTGCGCGCAGCTCGGCCTCAGCTTCCGGGGTTACCGTAATTTCACCGACCGGCAGCTCAATGTCGTGCTCCTTGAAGCGGTCCAGCCTTGGCCAGGTCTCTGTCGCGATTAGTTCACCATCCACGCGTAGATCAGAAAACCCTTTGGCCTTCGCCCACTTTGCCAGATCGGTGTAGTATCCCTTACGCGCCACAACCAACGGGGCGAGCAGGCTCACAGTCCGGCCGCGATAGTCCCGCATGACCTTAGCCAGGATTGCCTCAGATGTCTGCGATTCAATGGGGATCCCGCAATCAGGACAGTGCTGTATGCCGAGCTGGACGAACAACAATCGAAGGAAATGATAGATCTGTGTCATGGTGGCCACAGTGCTCTTGCGTCCGCTGCGGCTGGTGCGTTGCTCGATGGCCACGGTAGGCGGGATTCCTGAGACCGCATCCACTTCGGGCCTTGACACAGGCTGCACAAATTGCCGTGCATAGGCGTTTAGCGATTCCAGATATCGCCGCTGTCCTTCGGCGAACAGGATATCGAAGGCCAGGGTACTTTTGCCGCTGCCGCTGATACCGGTAATGACCGTGAATTGGTCCCGTGGAATCTTTATGTCGATGCCTTTGAGGTTGTGTTCGCGGGCATTACAGATGCAGATAGCGTGGTCCGGACCTCGAGCCATCCAAGGTTGCTCTCCCGCCTCCTCCCCGGATACACGCTGTGACCCTCCCGGCGATATGGCGATCAGACCCGAGGCCTTCTCATATTCCCGCAATGCCGTGCCGGTATGACTGCCCTTGCACCTTGCTACATCCCGCGGTGTGCCTACACAGACAATTTCACCACCTGCATCACCGCCTTCAGGACCCAAGTCAATGATCCAGTCTGCTGCCCGGATGACGTCCAGGTTGTGCTCGATCACGACCAAAGAATGACCTTCTGAAAGCAATTGGCGAAAGGCCTTTAATAACGTGGCAATGTCATCGAAGTGCAGCCCGGTGGTCGGCTCATCTAATAGAAACAGCATGCCGGAAGTCTTGCCATGAGGGCAGCGCGCCCTGATGAGGTGTCTGGAGAGCTTGAGCCGTTGGGCCTCGCCGCCACTGAGCGTTGGGACCGGCTGTCCCAGTTTTATGTAATTCAGTCCGACTGCTTCAAGCGGCTCAAGCGCCCGCAGCACGTCCGGGTAATCGCAGAAAAATTCCATGGCCTCTGTAACGGTCATGTCCAAGACATCTGAAATGGATTTTGCATGGCCTTCTGTCTGACTCCGGGCCATGCCCTGCGACCGGGCCGGCCGGCTCCTGCGACCTGCAGTTAAGGGGAATAGCTTGACCTCCAGGACCTCCGGCCGGTAACGCCGGCCGTCGCAATCCGGGCAGCGCAGATAGACGTCACTCAAAAATTGCATCTCAACGGGTTTGAATCCGCTTCCGCCGCAGGTCGGACAGCGGCCGGTACCTGAGTTGAAACTGAAGGTGCCGGCGGTATAGCCGCGTTCGCGTGCGAGCGGCTCGGCAGCAAAGGCCTTACGGATGCCATCCAGCGCACCTACATAGCTGGCAGGGTTGGACCGGGCAGTCTTGCCAATGGGCGACTGGTCAACCAGGACCACCTCCTCGATCTGTTCATGTCCACGGATAGCCCGATGACGGCCGGGCGTTTTCACGGGTTTGCCTTTAAGCTTGCGCAGCGCATTGTAGCAGACATCCTCTACCAGGGTGGACTTTCCCGACCCGCTTACACCGGTAATGCACACCAGGTGGTTAAGCGGGATCTTTACATCGATGCGCTTGAGATTGTTTTCAGCAGCACCGAGTATTTCGATACAGGCGGTGGATGACTCAGGTGGTTTGCGCGCGCGGTCGCTGTCGGTGACGATGGTCTTTTTGCCGGCGAGATATTTTGCCGTTAGAGAGCGCCTTGAACTCAGAAGCTCGCCCGGCGTTCCAAAAAAGACCACCTTTCCTCCCCGCTCACCGGGTCCGGGCCCCATGTCCAGGATATGGTCGGCAGCCAGCATGACCTGTGGATCGTGCTCCACCACGATCAGCGAGTTACCTTTCTCACGCAGGCCATGAAGGATATGGACTATTCGCTGTATATCGCGGGCATGAAGACCAATGCTTGGTTCGTCGAGGACGAATAACGTGTTGACCAATGATGTGCCGAGCGCTGTGATCAGGTTAATCCGCTGCACCTCCCCGCCGCTCAGTGTGCGGGATTGCCGGTCGAGCGTGAGGTAGCCGAGCCCGACTTCTACCAGGTAATGCAGTCGGGAGCGGATTTCTTTAAGCAGTAAATCGCTGGCCTTCTCAAGGCCTGCCGGGAGATTCAGATGATTGAAGAAGTCGCAGCAGCGATCTATCGAAAGAAGCATCACGTCATGGATGGTAAGGCCGGGGAGAGAAGCGCGCCTCAGAACGCGATCGGCATCGGCCTTGTTCCCAAGCCGCCACAGCAGGGCATCTGGCTTAAGCCGCGCCCCCTTGCAGTCAGGACACATCGTGTAGGCGCGATACTTAGACAGCAGGACCCGGATGTGCATCTTGTAGCTCTTCGTCTCAAGCCAGTCAAAGAACCGCTTCACCCCATACCACATGCCGTCTTCCCATTCCCCTTCGCCTTCCAGCACCCACCTTTTCTGGGCCTCGGTGAGCTTTCGCCAGGGCACGTCGGTGGGGATGCCGCGCCTCGCAGCAAAGCGCATCAGGTCATCCTGGCACTCCAGATAGCTTTCAGTCTGCCATGGCCTCACCGCGCCTCCGGCGAGCGTTTTGGTTGCATCGGGCACTGCCAGCTCATAGTCAATCCCTATGGTCCGACCGAAGCCCCGACAGGTTTTACAGGCGCCGATGGGTGAGTTGAAAGAGAAAAGATTCGGCAAGGGGTCATCATAATAGATATCGCAATCAGGGCAGTGTAAGTCCGAGGAAAATCGCCAAGGAGTCAGGACCTTGCCTTTGTCGTCAAGCGGGTAAACATTTGCGCGGCCCCGGCCGTATTTAAGGGCGGTCTCAAGATCTTCCACAATGCGTTTCCGTCTGTTTTCCTCGAGTCGAACACGGTCCTGGATTACCTCGATCATTTCCCCAGCCCAGCGATGGATCCTTGTATAGCCTTGCCCGGCGAGCATGGCTTTCACTTTCTCTGCGGAGAGGTTCTCCGTGATACGTACCGGGAAGGTGATCAGGACCATGGGCTCATGAGTTCCCGAGGCTATTAGCTGTTCATAAATACCGTCAGGCGAATCGCGTTGTACCGCACGCCCGCAGCCTCGGCAGTAGAGGCGGGCGGCCCGTGCGAAGAGGAGCTTGATATGATCGTTTAGTTCCGTCATTGTGCCCACAGTGGATCGCGAGGTTCGGACCGGGTTTGTCTGATTGATAGCAATGGCGGGCGGAATCCCCTCGATGCGGCCGGC